>NZ_JASJVC010000014.1:0-71193 GCF_035019905.1 Sphingomonas sp. 10B4
AGATGTGTATAAGAGACAGGCCCAGACCGCCCCAGCGCCTGCCCCCGCCGCCGAGCCACAGGCCGACGAGACCGCGTCGGGCGAGATCGTCGTCACCGCGCGCCGCCGCGAGGAGACGCTGCTCAACGTGCCGATCGCAGTCACCGCTTTCTCCGCCGACCGGCTCGAGAAGACCGGCGCGGTCGATCTCACCGACATCCAGAACGTCACCCCCAACACCACGCTCAAGAATGCGCGCGGCACCAACTCGACGCTCGCCGCCTTCATCCGCGGCGTCGGCCAGCAGGATCCGGTTCCCGGGTTCGAGGCGGGCATCGGCATCTATCTCGACGACGTCTATCTCAACCGCCCGCAGGCGGCGGTGCTCGACATCTATGACGTCGAGCGGATCGAAGTGCTGCGCGGCCCGCAGGGCACGCTCTACGGCCGCAACACGATCGGCGGCGCGGTGAAATACGTCACCAAGCGCTTGCCCGAAAGCCCCGAGGCGAGCCTCAAGGCGAGCTACGGCTCGTACAACCAGGCCGACGGCATCGTCAGCCTGTCGACCCCGATCGGTTCGCTGTTCAAGGTCGGCGTGGCCGGCGCACGGCTGACGCGCGACGGGTTCGGGCGCAACACCAACCTCAGCATCGACAATTACAACAAGAACCTCTGGGCGGGTCGCGGCACGATCGAATTCGAATCGCCCGACAGCCGGATGAGCCTGCGCCTGACCGGCGACTATACCGAGGACAAGTCGAACGCGCGCAACGGCTCGCGCCTGATTACCAGCTTGCTGACCAACACGCCCGTTCAGTCGAACCCGTTCGACACCCGCGCCGGGCTCAACACGCCGAAACAGAACATCCAGGCGGGCGGCCTGTCGATGGTCGCGACCGGCGAACTGAGCGATCATCTCACGATCAAGAGCATCAGCGCGTTCCGCAAGGATCGTTCGTTCACCCCGATCGATTTCGACGCGCTCCCCGCGGTCGATGTCGATGTCCCCGCGGTCTATCGCAACGAGCAGACCAGCCAGGAATTCCAGCTGGCGTACAAAAGCGACACGCTCAACGGGCTGATCGGCTATTACTATCTCGGCGCCAAGGCCTCGACCGGGTTCGACGTGCTGCTCTCGACGACGCTCGCCAATTTCGACGCCTATACCGCGGGCGACGTGCGGACCGAGACGCACTCGATCTTCGGCGACTTCACCTATGATTTCACGCCCAAGCTCAGCCTGTCGCTCGGCGGGCGCTATACCTGGGACGAGCGTCGGTCGTTCATCTTCAAGGCGAGCTATTTCGGCCTGACCTCGGAATTCGGCGGCAATCCGACGATCGTCGGCGCGCCGTCGACCAATTTCAACGGCACCGCCGAGTTCAAGCGCTTCACCCCGCGCGCCTCGCTCAGCTTCAAGCCGAGCGCCGACCACTTGCTCTATGCGTCCTATTCGGAAGGCTTCAAGGGCGGCGGGTTCGATCCGCGCGGCTCGGGCACCTCGGCGCCCGACGTCAACCAGGACGGCGTGCGCAGCTACCAGGAAATCTACAACTACCTGCTGTTCAAGCCCGAGGTGGTGAAGAGCTACGAGATCGGCTGGAAGGGTTCGGTGTTCGACAAGCGCCTGACCTTCGCGCTCGACGGCTTCTATTCGAACTATAGCAACGTGCAGGTGCCGGGCTCGGTCGGCTGCATCATCGGCGGGGTGCAGTCGTTCTGCGGCATCACCACCAACGCCGCCAAGGCGACGATCAAGGGCATCGAACTCGAATCGAACGCGGTGCTCGCGCGCGATTTCGCCGGTGCCGGATCGAACGTGTCGCTCGCCGGAACGCTCGGGTATATCGACGCCAAATACGATCGCTTCATCGGCCCGACCGGCACCGACGTCGCCAATGTCCGCGTCTTCCAGAACACCCCCGACTGGACCGCCTCGGGCACGCTGTCGGCCAACATCCCGACCGGCCCGGGCCGCATCAACGCCTCGACCACGCTGTCGTATCGCAGCCTGACGCACCAGTTCGAGACCGCGAGCCCGTTCCTCGACCAGCCGGGCTATGCGCTGTGGGACGCGAACCTGACCTACACCTTCGGCAAGGGGCGCTATTCGATCGGCGTCCACGCCAAGAACATCACCGACAAGCATTACAAGACGTCGGGCTACCAATATATCAGCTCGACGCTCGCCGGGGTGCCGATCCTCAACGCTGCCGGGCGCTATACGCCGACGCTCGGCAAGGAAGGCATCGCCACCGCCTTCTACGGCAATCCGCGGCAAGTGTTCGGCACGATCACCGCGCGCTTCTGACCGCCAGACTATCCCGCACCGGCCGCTTGCCTTGCGCACGCGGCCGGTGCGATGATTCGGGAATATGACCATGACCGCCGCGCCCGCCCCCCCTTCCCCGGGCCCTTCCTCGGGCCCTGCCTCGCCTGCCCGGGCGCGCCTCGTCCTGGCGATGTTGCTCGTGGTCTACACGTTCAACTTTCTCGACCGCCAGATCCTCAGCATCCTGGCGACGCCGATCAAGGCCGACCTGCATCTGAGCGACGCGCAGTTCGGCGCGGTCGGCGGGCTCGCCTTCGCGATCCTCTATTCGGTGCTCGGCGTGCCGCTCGCCTTCCTTGCAGACCGTACCAGCCGCAGCGGCGTGGTGATGTGGTCGCTGATCGTGTGGAGCGGCTTCACCGCTCTGTGCGGGACGGCGACCGGCTATTGGCAACTCTTCTTCTACCGGCTCGGCGTCGGCGTCGGCGAGGCGGGCGGGGTTGCACCGTCTTATGCGCTGATCTCCGATTATTTCCCGCCCGAACGCCGCGCGCGTGCGCTCGCGGTCTATTCGCTCGGCATTCCGATCGGGCTTGCGGGCGGCGTGCTGCTCGGCGGGTATATCGCCGCGCTGGTCAATTGGCAGACCGCGTTCATCGCGGTCGGCGCGGCGGGGATCGTGGTCGCGCCGCTGTTCCGCTGGCTGGTGCGCGACGTGCCGCGGCCCGTGGTGAGCGCGCAGGATGCGGTGCCGGTGAGCGCGGTGTTCGCCATCCTCGCGCGCAAACCCGCCTTCTGGCTGCTCGCCTTCGGGGCGTCGTTCAGCTCGCTATGCGGCTATGGCCTCGCGCTGTGGGCGCCCTCGGTGCTGATTCGCAGCTTTCATTTCAACCTGATCGAGACCGGGCAATTCATGGGATCGCTGCTGCTGATCGGCGGCGTCGGCGGCGTGTTCGCCGGCGGCTGGCTCGCCGACCGGCTCGGGCGGAGCGACCGCGGCTGGTATGCGAGGCTCCCCGCGATCGCCTGGGCGATCACCGCGCCGATGTACGCGCTCGGTCTGCTCGCGCCCAATCCGTGGGTAGCGTGGCCGTTGCTGCTGATTCCCAACGCGCTCAACATCTTGTGGCTCGGGCCCGTCGCGACGGCGGTCCAGCACCTCGTGCCGCCACCGATGCGCGCGACCGCGTCGGGCAGCTTCCTGTTCATCAACAATCTGATCGGGCTCGGCGTCGGGCCGATCCTGATGGGCGGCCTGTCGGATCACCTCAAGGCCACGAGCGGCGTCGAATCGCTGCGCTACGCCGCGGTCGGCTGCCTCGGCTTCTACGTCCTGGCGGCCGTCCTCGTCCTCTTCGCGGTCCCGTCGCTGCGCCGCGATTGGGTCGACGAGCGCGCTTAACGCTCGCGCGTCGCCGCGAACTTCACCTTGGGGTAGCGGTCGGCGACATAGCCGACGTCCCACGCGGTCTTCGCCAGATACACCGGATTGTTGTCGCGATCCTTCGCCATCGACGTGCGGTTGAGGTCCATGAACGCCTTGAGGTCGGCCGGATCCGCCGCCGAAACCCAGCGCGCGGTGTCGTACGGCGCCATCTCGAGCCCCGCATCGACCTTATACTCGGCCTCGAGCCGGCTGAGCAGCACCTCGAGCTGGAGCTGCCCGACCACGCCGATGATCCAGTTCGACCCGATCTCGGGATAGAAGACCTGCGTCACCCCCTCCTCGGCCATGTCGTCGAGCGCCTTGCGCAACTGCTTGGTCTTGGTCGGATCCTTCAGCGCGACACGCCGCAGGATTTCGGGTGCGAAATTGGGCAGCCCGGTGAAGCGCACATCGGCGCGCTCGGACAGCGTGTCCCCCACCCGCAGCGTCCCGTGGTTGGGAATGCCGATGATGTCGCCCGGAAACGCCTCGTCGGCGAGCTCGCGTTCGCGCGCGAAAAACAGGATCGGCGAGTGGATCGCGATCGGCTTGCCGTGGCCCGTCGGCGTCAGCTTCATGCCGCGCTTGAAGGTGCCCGAGCACAGCCGCATGAACGCGATGCGATCGCGGTGGTTGGGGTCCATGTTCGCCTGGACCTTGAACACGAAGCCGGTGACGTCCGCACGTTCTGGCAAAACCTCGGCGGGCTCGGCCGGCTGCGGCCGCGGCCCCGGCGCGTGGCGGCCGAGCGCGTCGATCAGCTCGGCAACGCCGAATTCCTTGAGCGCCGATCCGAAATAGACCGGCGTCTGGTCGCCGCCACGATACGCTTCGACATCGAACGCGCCATAGCCGCCGAGCGCGAGCTCGGATTCGTCCTGGAGCAATTTGAGGCCCGCCGGGCTCAGCGTCTTGGCGAGCGCGGGATCGTCGAGCCCGGTGAAGCTCAAGGCCTTGCCCATGAACTCGCGGCTCGGCCCCTCGGGCTGGCTCAGGCTGTTGGCGTGGAGATCGTACACGCCTTCGAAATCGCTGCCCATGCCGACCGGCCAGCTCATCGGCGTGACATCGAGTTGGAGCATCTCGGCAATCTCGTCGAGCAGGTCGAACGGCGGGCGCCCCTCGCGATCGACCTTGTTGACGAAGGTGATGATCGGCACCGAGCGCAGCCGGCACACCTCGAACAGTTTGCGCGTCTGCGCCTCGATACCGCGCGCGGCGTCGATCACCATCACCGCCGAATCGACCGCGGTCAGCGTGCGATAGGTATCCTCCGAAAAGTCCTCGTGCCCCGGCGTGTCGAGCAAGTTGAAGGTCAGGCCATTCCGCTCGAAGGTCATCACCGACGAGGTGACCGAGATGCCGCGCTGCTGCTCGATCTTCATCCAGTCCGAGCGTGCGCGGCGGTTCTGCCCGCGCGCTTTCACTTCCCCCGCCAGATGGATCGCGCCACCGAACAGCAGCAGCTTTTCGGTCAGCGTGGTCTTGCCGGCGTCGGGGTGGGAGATGATCGCGAAGGTGCGGCGGTCGGACGTGTGATTCATCTGCGCGGCGATAGCGGTTTACGGCTCCAGCGTCACGTGCATCGCGATGGTCTTCGTTTCGCCGGGTGCGAGCGCAAACACGCCGGGCTTGGCGGTGAAATCGCCGGTGAAGTCCGCGGGGTCGGCAATGCCGTGCCACGGCTCGATGCAGACGTACGCCGCGCCGGGCTTGGTCCAGATGCCGAGCATCGGCGTATCGGGGAAATCGACGCGCAGCTGCGGGCCGGTCTCGGCGCCATAGCGCACGCTCTGCGACCGCACCGCGTCCCAGATCAGCGCGTCCTGCTCGAACAGCGCATCGCGCAGCGCGAGCGTGCCCCCCTCGAGCGGCGTGGGCCGCTGCTGCGCCACGATCAACCCGCCGGGGGTGAGCGCACGCAGCGCCTCGGGCTCATCGGCGGCAAAGACGATGCGGTGGTCGGCGCGCGGCGCGCCATACGGCAGCGGCCACGCGAAGGCTGGGTGGAAGCCGAAGCTTGCCGGCAGCGTGCGCTCGCGCTCGCGATTCTCGATTTCGGCAGTCATCGCGAGCGTCGCGCCATCGATCGCGTAGGTCAGCCGCAGCGCGAACTTGCGCGGATACACCGCAAGCGTCTCGGCGCTGTCCTCGAGCAGGAACACCGCGCGAGTCGCGCTGTGCTCGACCACCGCAAAAGTGCTCCGGCGGGCGAAGCCGTGCTTGCCCATCGTGTAACTTTCGCCATCGAGCCGCAGCGTGTCGCCGTTGAGCGCGCCGACGATCGGGAACAGGATCGGCGCATGGCCGGTCCAGAACGCCGGGTCGGCGTCGGTCATCAGTTCGCGTCCATCGCCGTCGCGGAGATGCGTGAGTTCGGCGCCGTACGGGTTGATCGCGGCAGTGAGTTCGGCCGAGCCGATTTCGATCAGGGCAGCTTCAGGCATCGACATCATCCTCGATGAGACAGGAGATAAACCTCACACCGTCACCCCGGGCTCGTCCCGGGGTCCACCGTGCCGCAAACGCAGCCGCCGAAACACGCGGACGACGGTGGCCCCCGGCACAAGGCCGGGGTGACGGTGGGTAGTCGTAATCAGCCGCGCAAACTTGCCCCCAGCTTCGCCGCGGCAGCCACCACCTTGTCGGCGATCGCCTTGAGATCGGCCTCGGCAAAGCTCTTCTCGCCCGGCTGGAGCGTCACTTCGACACCCAGGCTCTTATGCCCCGGCTCGACCCCCGCGCCGGTGAACACGTCGAACAGCCGCGCCGCGACGATGCTCGCCTTGTCCGCGCCCTTGACCGCACGCACCAGCGCATCGGCAGCAAGCGCCTCGGGTACCAGAAACGCGAAGTCACGCCGCACCGCCTGCAACGCCGGCGGCGCATAGGCCGCGCGCGCAAAGCCGGTCGAGCGCTTCGCCGGGAGCGCGTCGAGATACAGCTCGACCGCCGCCACCGGCCCGTCGAGATCGAACGCGCGCAAGGTCAACGGATGGACCATGCCAAACGCCGCAAGCACCGTCTTCGGCCCGAGCCGCAGCGTGCCCGACTGCCCCGGATGCCACGCCGCGCCGGCATCCCCCATCACCTGCAGATTCTCGACCGGCGCGCCGATCGCGGCGAGCAACGCGAGCGCCTCGGCCTTGGCGTCGAACGCGTCGAACGGCTTGGCCTTGCCCTCCTGCCAGCCGCGCGCGCGATTCTCGCCCGCAAGCACGACACCAAGCGTCGGATGCTCGCCACCCGCCAAATATCGACGTCCGATCTCGAACAGTCGCACGCCCGCAGCACCGCGCTTCATATTGCGCTCGGCCGCCGAGAACAGGCCGGGCAGCAGCGACGGCCGCATGACCTTCAACTCCTCGCTGATCGGGTTGGCGAGCGTCCACGCGCCGCCACCGATCGCGCTCGCCTGCGCGTCCGACAGGAAGCTCCAGGTCAGCGTCTCGTTGAGCCCACGCGCCGCGGCGGCGCGACGCGCACGGCTTTCGAGGCGCTGCTCGGGCGTGGCGGTCGGCTTGGCGACGCCAGCCGCGCGCGGCAGCGGCACGGGGGCGACCGAATCGATCCCCTCGATGCGGATGATTTCCTCGACCAGGTCGGCCGGGCCATCGACGTCGCGCCGCGCTGGCGGCGGCAACACGGTCCAGTCAGCCTCGACCGTGAAGCCAAGCGCGGTGAGGATCGCACGCTGGCGATCCTCGGCAACCGCGAGGCCACCGAGCGTTTCCGCGAGCGCCGGATCATAGGCGATCCGCTTGCGCTCGAGCGGCGGCGCACCCGAATAGGTCGGCGCGCTGGCGCTGCCGCCGCACAGGTCGAGCACCAGCCGCGTCGCGATCGCGAGGCCTTCTTCGAGGAACGCCGGATCGACGCCGCGCTCGAAGCGCGAGCGCGCGTCCGAGGTCAGCATCAGCGCCTGGCCCGTGCGCGCGATGCTCTCGGGGTCGAAATAGGCGCATTCGATGATGACGTCGGTGGTCTCGGCCGAAACGCCCGAATCCTCGCCGCCCATGATGCCGCCGATGTCGTGGACATGCGCCGCGTCGGCGATCACCGTCATCGTCTCGGCAAGGCTGTAGGTCTTGCCGTTGAGCGCGACGACCTGCTCGCCCGCCGCCGCCTTGCGCGCGACGAGCCCGCCCGAGAGCTTGGCGCGGTCATAGACGTGGAGCGGCCGCCCGAGATCGAACATCACGTAATTGGTGATGTCGACCAGCGTCGAGATCGGCCGCTGGCCGA
Organism: Sphingomonas sp. 10B4; assembly: GCF_035019905.1. Lineage (NCBI taxonomy): Bacteria > Pseudomonadati > Pseudomonadota > Alphaproteobacteria > Sphingomonadales > Sphingomonadaceae > Sphingomonas > Sphingomonas sp. 10B4. The sequence continues at coordinate 7,926 of NZ_JASJVC010000014.1, forward strand.
TCGCGGTGAGGCGGCGGCGCATCCACTCGGGCGCCTCGCCATTGGTGAGGCCGCTGACGCTCTGGGCGAAGAAAGCGGGGCAGCCCGCCGCATCGTCGGTGCGCACGTCGGGGCCCTCGCCCGCGCCCTCGACCGGGGCATAGGCCAACGGCTTGGCCGTCCCCAACCCGGCGACGACCAGATCGAGCGCGATCCCGCGCACGCTCATGCAATCGGGGCGGTTGGGGAGCACGTTGATGTCGATCACCGGGTCGTTCAGCCCGGCATAATCGGGATAGGCCATGCCGACCGGCGCATCGGCGGGGAGCTCGATGATGCCGTCATGATCCTCGCCGAGCTCGAGCTCGCGCGTCGAGCACATCATGCCGTTCGATTCGACCCCGCGGATCGCCGCGACCTTGAGCACCATGCCGTTCGACGGCACGGTGGCGCCTGACGGGCCGAACACGCCGACGAGCCCCGCACGCGCGTTAGGTGCACCGCACACGACCTGGAGCGGGCCATCGCCGGCGTCGACCGAAAGCACCTGCAACTTGTCCGCCTGCGGATGCGGCGCGGCGCTGAGCACCTTGGCCACCCTGAACGCGGCAAGCGTGGCACCCGGATTCTCGACGCCTTCGACCTCGAGGCCGATCCGCGTCAGCGTCTCGACGATCGTGTCGAGCGATGCGTCGGTGTCGATATGCTGCTTGAGCCAGTCGAGGGTGACCTTCATGCGCCGACTCCCTGGCTCAGCGTGGGCACGTCGAGTGCCGAGAAACCATAATGCTTCAACCAGCGCGCATCGCCCTCGAAGAACGGCCGCAGATCGTCCATGCCGTATTTGAGCATCGCCAGCCGATCGACCCCGACCCCGAAGGCGAAGCCCTGCCATTCCTTGGGATCGAGCCCGCAGGCCTCGATCACTTTGGGATGGACCATCCCGCTGCCGAGCAGCTCCATCCAGCCTTCCGAACCGCCGAGCGTACGGCGGCCCTTGACCGTGGTGTAGCCGACATCGACTTCAGCCGAAGGCTCGGTGAAGGGGAAGTAGCTCGGGCGCAGCCGCAGCACGATGTCGTCGCGCTCGAAGAACGCTTTCAGGAAGGTCTCGAGCGTCCATTTGAGATGGCCGAGCGTGATGCCCTTGTCGATCACCAGCCCCTCGATCTGGTGGAACATCGGCGTGTGCGTCGCGTCCCAGTCCGAGCGATAGACGCGGCCCGGCGCGATGATCCGGATCGGCGGTTCCTGCGACATCATCGTGCGGATCTGCACCGGCGAAGTGTGCGTGCGCAGGACCTTAGCCTCTTCGCCCTCACCTGCCTGCAGGTAGAAAGTGTCGTGCATCGCGCGCGCGGGATGGCTCTCGGGCATGTTGAGCGCGGTGAAATTGTGCCACTGGTCCTCGATCTCGGGCCCGGTCGCGACCGCGAAGCCCAGATCGGCGAAGATCTCGGCGAGCTCGTCCATCACTTGGCTGACCGGATGCACCGAGCCGTGCGGCGCGGCCTCGGCGGGGAGCGTCATGTCGAGCGTTTCGCTGGCGAGCCGCGCGTCGAGCTCGGCACGGTCGAGCGCAGCCTTGCGCGTCGCGATCGCGCTGGTGACCGCCTCGCGCAGCCCCTGGATGCGCGGCCCCTGCACCTGCCGCTCGTCGGGCGACATGCCGCCTAACGTCTTGAGCAGCGCGGTCACGCTGCCCTGCTTGCCGAGGCCCTGCACCCGCACCGCTTCGAGCGCATCGAGCGTCGCCGCCGCGTCGATCGCGGCGAGCAGGTCGGTTTTCATCTGGTCGAGGTCGGTCATCGCTTGTCCGTTCGTGCTGAGCCTGTCGAAGCACCGCTCTTCGTCAGGGTGGCGTTAGAAGAAAGACCAGGGCTTCGACAATCCCGGATCCGGCCCGGATCCGGTCCGCGACCGAACGGGAGTGGGAATCGCGCGCAAAAAGAAAGGGCGCCGGTGTTGCCACCGACGCCCCGATCTGTCTCGCAGCAGGTCGCCTCAGGCGGCCTGGGGCAGAGCCGCCTTTGCCTGCGCGATGATGACGCTAAACGCGGCACCCTCGTGCATCGCCAGATCGGCGAGGACCTTGCGGTCGAGTTCGACGCCGGCGAGCTTCAGGCCGTGCATGAACACGCCGTAGGTGAGGCCCTCGACGCGGACAGCCGCGTTGATGCGCTGGATCCAGAGCGCACGGAAGTTGCGCTTCTTAACCTTGCGATCGCGATAAGCGTACTGGCCGGCCTTCTCGACCGCCTGACGGGCGATACGGATCGTGTTCTTGCGACGGCCATAATAGCCCTTCGCCAGATTGAGGATCCGCTTGTGCTTTGCGTGGGTGGTTACACCCCGTTTTACGCGTGCCATTCTCTAATTCCTTCCGCTCAGCCGAGACCGTAAGGCGCCCACGCCTTGACGGTTGCCGTATCGGCCTTGGACAGCAGCTTGGTGCCGCGGTTCTGACGGATGTACTTGCTGTTGTGGCTCATCAGTCGGTGACGCTTGCCGGCGACGCCGTGCTTCAGCAGGCCGGTTGCGGTGAGCTTGAAGCGCTTCTTGACGCCGCTCTTCGTCTTGAGTTTGGGCATTTTCGTCCTTTCCAAATATGCGACGATCTATGAACGGCCACGGCAGCCCATACCGGCCGGGCAGTTCCTCTTACTCGCAGGAGGGGCGTCGCTTAAGCGAGAGTCGCGCAAAACGCAAGGCGGCAATGCGCCCGCGCTGTCCTACAAGCCGCGAATCTGCTAGGGTGGAACCCGCTCTTTGAAATCGTCGAGAACCGAAGTGCCGCGCGGCGCGATCTCGCGCAGACGTCTGCCCAACACCCGTCACCCCAGCGAACGCTGGGGTCTCAAGCTGCCAGCGCGCGGCCGGCGCCACGAGATCCCAGCTTGCGCTGGGATGACGAAGGGCCGCCGTTCGCGCATTAGCACATAATCAGAAACGATCCCCCCGTTCGAATTCCGTCCGGGGGTCAATCGAGTCAACCACCCCTCGGTTCGTCGCAACCTCAATGCCCGCGACAGGCGAGCGCCTCGAGGATCTCCTCGATCCGCGCCGGATCGCCCGCCGCGACGACTTCGCCGACCGAATCGGCGGTGAGCGGATCGCCCTGCCAGTCGCACATCCGCCCGCCCGCACCCTCGACCACCGGCACCAAGGCGGCGAAATCGTGCAGCTTTAGCTGCGCCTCGACCACCACGTCGAGCCAGCCGCTCGCGACGCAGCCATAATTGTAGCAATCGCCGCCGAGCACGGTGCTCATCACCGCGCCGTCGAGATGCTCGAACGCATGGAGCTGCGAATCGTCGAACAAAGCGGGCGAAGTCGTCGCGAGCAACGCCTTGCCGAGAACGGCGCAGCGCCGCGTCGCGGCGGGCTTGCCGTTGAACAGCGTCGGCTTGCCCATCACGCCCGTCCAGCGTTCGCGCAGGATCGGCTGGTCGATCACCCCCATCATCGGCCAGCCCTCGATCACCAGCGCGATCAGCGTCCCGAAGATCGGCCGGCCGGAGATGAACGCGCGCGTCCCGTCGATCGGATCGAGCACCCAGGCGCGCCCACTCGTGCCCTCCTTGGTGCCATATTCCTCGCCGATGATCGCATCGGCGGGAAAGGCGCGCTCGATCAGCGTCCGCATCGCAGCCTCGGCGGCGCGGTCGGCGAGCGTCACGGGCGAGGCATCGTCCTTCGCCTCGAGCCCGTGATCGGCACGGTAATAGGGACGGATCGCCGCGCCCGCCGCATCGGCAAGGGCAGCAGCAAGGGCGAGATCGGTGTCGGTGACGCGCATCCGCCTTTGCCTAAAGCGGCTGGCGGGGTTTCGCCAGTCATCACGTCGCTGACGCCCCGCGTTTCTGTGCGTACGGCCAGTCACCCAATTTTAGCAGTTGGCGTGTAGACAGGCAGGACTGGCCACCGCGTGTGGCACATGATGCTGAGGGGCTTTGACAGCGATGGGTCTAGCGAGGAGCACACGGCTCGTTGCAGCCGAAGATCGTGCTGCGCAGGTCTTCGATTGCGTCCGTGCGTTCCTGACGCTGCACCGCCTGAGCGCCGACCCGGCGCATTACGCGTTCGCACACGAGGTGGTGTGCAATCCCACCGGCGTGCTGGCCCAGTCGGTCGGGACGATGACCGAGGGCGGCATCCGCTTGTCGACGCGCGACATCGAGACGCTTGGCGGCGGCCACGCCGAATCGTCGAACGATCCCGCTCCGTCCGACGGACTCGTCGCGCAGACCCAGATGCAGGTCGAGGGCTTCACCGACATGGTCCGCTCGATGCGCGCCGAGACCGCCGATTTCGGGCGCGATCTCGCCGCGAGCGCCACGGCGATGCAGGGCGGCGCGAACAGCGACGACTTGGTTCGGCTGACCGCGGTGATGCTCGATCGCGTCCGCTCGGCCGAAGCGCGCTTGCAGGCCGCGACGTCCGAGGCCGACCAATTGCGCGAGAAGCTCGAGGAAGCGCGCGGCGACGCCCGCCGCGACCCGCTGACCGGACTTCCCAACCGCCGCGCGTTCGAAGAGGCGTTTGCCGAGCACATGGCGCGCGGCACCCGGCTGTGCCTCGCGGTATGCGACGTCGATCGCTTCAAGCGCGTCAACGATCAATTCGGCCATTCGGTCGGTGATCGCGTGCTCAAGGCGATCGCCGAGGCATTGAACACGGCCTGCGACGGCCATTTCGTCGCACGCTACGGCGGCGAGGAATTCGTGATCCTGTTCTCGAACGTCGATCTCGCAACGGCCCACACGACGCTCGAATCGGCGCGACTCACCGTCGATGCCAAACGCTACCGATTGCGCGAGACCGACACGCCGCTTGGCGCGGTCACCTTCTCCGCCGGGCTGTCGTCGGCCGACGTCGGAGAGCCGCTCGGCGCCGTATTCGGGCGCGCCGACAAGCTGCTCTACGCAGCAAAGGACGGCGGCCGCAATCAAGTCCGGCTCGCATAGCAAACTACGCCCATATTTGGCGTAACTTCCGATGCGACCTTTGGTAGCCTTGCGAAGCACTACGCTATTACGTTGTTTTCGCTGATTTTCTTGATCTGGCACGGCGCATGCAAAGGTCTCGGCATCGACGCTTCGGATGGTCCGGAGCGCCAGATTGCAAAGGGACCTCCATCATGACCGACCGTTTCGAATCGCTCCAACGCGTCGCCGTCTCGCTCGTCGCCGCATTCATGCTCACCGCCCTTCTGGCCTCGACCGCCGTGTCGCTCGCCCCGATCGCCTGATCGGGAGCGGGCAACCGCGTGTCTTTCGACGCCCTCGCATTTTCGGACTGACAAGGTCGATACAGGCCCTTAAGCTGCTCTTCTTTGGGGGAGTTGTTGATGACGAAGCGGCGCAGCGTGACCCATTGTCTGGCGCTTGCCGCCTTGCTCTCGGCCTGCAGTGGTGGCGGTGGCGGCGGCGGGTCGACCTCGAGCCCGACCGCATCGACTCCCGCGCCGACACCCACCCCGACGCCAACCACCGTCGCGGGCTGTTCGCTGCGCGACCGCCAGGATTGGGCGGCAGCCCAGCTGCGCGAATGGTATCTGTTCCCCGATACGCTGCCCGCCGTGCTCGACCCGACGCCGTATGCGACGGTCAGCGACTATGTCGACGCGCTGACGGCAACGGCGCGGGCGCAGCGCAAGGACCGCTATTTCACGTACCTCACCTCGATCGCGAGTGAGACCGCGTTTTACGACAGCGGCGCGAGCGCCGGCTTCGGCTTCCGTCTGGCGATCGATTCGACCGCGCGGCGCGCGTTCAGCGCGGAAACCTTCGAGGGCACCCCCGCGCTCGCCGCTGGAATCGATCGTGGAACCGAAATCCTTGCGATCGGTACGACAACGGCGGATCTCCGCACGGTCGATTCGATCATCGCCACGCAAGGGAGCGCGGGGGTAAGCGATGCGCTCGGCACCAACACCGCCGGAACGACGCGGCTGCTCCGGATCAACGACGCCGGCGGGACGCGCACCGTGACGCTCAGCAAGACCGATTTCGCGCTCACCCCGGTCTCGAGCCGCTACGGCGCGCAGATCATCAACGATGGCGGCCGCCAGGTCGGCTATATCAACCTGCGGACCTTCATCTCGACCGCCGATCCCGCGCTGCGGGCGGCCTTCGCGTCGTTCCGCACCGCCGGGATCACCAACGTCATCATCGATCTGCGCTACAATGGCGGCGGACTGGTCTCGATCGCCGAGTTGATGAGCAATCTGCTCGGCGCGAACCGCGCGACGTCGGACGTGATCGACTACATGACCTTCCGGCCCGAGAAGTCCGCGAACAACACGACCGCGTTCTTCGCGCCGCAGCCGCAATCGATCACGCCGACCAAAATCGCGTTTATCGGGACCGCGGGCACCGCCTCGGCGAGCGAGCTCGTCCTCGCGGCGCAGATTCCGTATCTGCGCGCCAATGTCGGGCTGATCGGCACCAACACTTATGGCAAGCCCGTCGGGCAGATCGCGCTCGACCGCCCGCAATGCGACGATCGGCTCCGCGTCATCGCCTTCGCTCTGCAAAATGCGAACCGCCAGGGCGCCTATTATGATGGCGTGCGCAGCATCGTCGAGGCGAGCTGCCAGGCAAATGATGACATCACCCATCAAATGGGGAGCCCGCTCGAAAGCTCGACGCGCGCCGCGCTCGATTATCTCGCCGGGCGCAGCTGCACCCCGATCACCGCTGCCGCGACGAGCAGCGTCGCGGCGCGCTCGTTCCGCGCCGATACCGCCGCGCTCGAACTGATGACGCCCGACCATCCCGACTCCGGGCAGCGCCAGGTCCCGGGGTCGTACTGAGCGATTGTTGGGGAGTGCCGGACGCAAAGGCGACCAGCGTCCGACCGCAGGGTAACGGGCGCCCGCCACCCAAGGCGCCGCGATCCGTCCTCGATCGTGGCGCACGCGATCAACCCGCGCGTGTCCGAATTGATGCGGGTCCCCCCGCGCTTTGGCGCTAGGGTTGGCCGGGGCCTTTCGCCCCGGTCAGGAACCGTCATGGCGAAGAGCCAGAAGAAATCGAACAAGGAAGTGCGCAAGCCCAAGGCCGAGAAAGCGCCCAAGGCCAATGCCTCGAACCCGACCAGCAAGGGCCAGCCTGTCCCGATGGTCACGATCAAGAGCTGAACATGAGCGACACCGACAGCTATATCTATGACGAAGCCAGCGGCGAATGGGTCGCCGCGGCCGACGCGCCAGCCGCCGCGGCCGACGATACCGTCGTCGTCCGCGATTCGGTCGGCAACGTGCTCGCGGACGGCGATCAGGTCACGCTGATCAAAGATCTCACCGTCAAGGGCGCCGGGCAGACGCTCAAGCGCGGCACGCTGATCAAGGCGATCCGCTTGACCGGCGACGCGCAGGAAATCGATTGCCGGTACGAGGGTATCAAGGGCCTCGTGCTGCGCGCCGAGTTCGTCCGCAAGCGCTGACGGGACGACGATGCAGCCGTTGCCTCCGCGCTGGCGCGACGCGTTGGCGAGCGACGTCGCGCAGCCGTACATGCAGGCGCTCGATGCGTTCCTCGATGCCGAGCAGGCAGCGGGAACCGAGATCTTCCCGGCCCGCGCCGATTGGTTTCGCGCGCTCGAACTGACGCCGCCCGAAGCGGTGCGCGTCGTGATCCTCGGGCAGGATCCGTATCATGGGCCGGGCCAGGCACACGGATTGAGCTTCTCGGTCCCGAACGGCGTGCGGATCCCGCCGAGTCTCCGCAACATCTACAAGGAGCTCGAAACCGATCTCGGCATCGCACCTGCCCCGCACGGCCTGCTCGACGGATGGGCGGCGCAGGGCGTGTTGTTGCTCAACGCGGTGCTGACGGTGCGGATGGGCGCCGCTGCCTCGCACCAGAAGCGCGGCTGGGAGCGGTTTACCGACGCAGTAATCCGCGTGGTGGCGGCGTCGCCCGATCCCACCGTGTTCGTGCTGTGGGGCGCGCACGCGCAGAAGAAGGCGGCGTTCGTTCAGGACGTGACGCAGGGTGGCCGGCACCTCGTGCTCAAGGCGGCGCATCCCTCGCCTTTGTCGGCCTATACCGGCTTTTTCGGCAGCCGTCCTTTCTCCGCCGCCAACGCGTTTCTCACCGCGCACGGACGCGGCACGATCGACTGGGCGTTGCCGCCGGGCGCTTAACCGCGCTGCCGCGCCGCCATCCGCGCGACGCCGAGCATCGCTGCGTCCGACAGGACCGTTCCCGCATTCGACGGCGCCATCGTCGCGCGTTCGGCGCGGCGGACGCGGTCGATCGCGTCGCTGATCTTGGGTGCCGACCAGATCCGCAGCGCCGCCGCGGTCGCCGCGCGTTCGCGGAAGAAGACGCGTTCGATCACGCTGTTGATGTTCGCGCCATTGTCGATCTCGGCGCGCAGTTCGGCGAGACTCATCAGGCGGCGCACGAGCTGTCGCAGCAACGGGATCGGCGAGACGCCCGCGACCGCGAGCCGCGCCAGTTCCTCGCCGAGCACGTCGGGCCCGCCGCCGATCGCCGCATCGATCGCGCGCGACATTTCCGAATCGCCGAGATCCGCGCCGATCGCATCGAGCGCGGCATCGTCGAGCTCGCGTGGCCGCTCGGGCGCGGCGTCGAGATAGAGCGCGATCTTCTCGAGCTCGCGCGTCATTACCGCGCGGTCGCCCGCCGCGGCGAGCGCGATTCGCGCCGCCGTCCCGCCCATCGTGCGCAGGCCCTGTTCGCGCGCGATGCTCGTCGCGATCTTGTCGGCCTCGCCGCCCTCGGGGACGTAGAACACGCACGACATTGCGCGCGGGTCGCCCGTCGCAAGCTTGACCAGCGCTGATGTCGCCTTGGCGCTGGGCGCGAGCAGGACGACGGGATTGCCCGCGCGCTCGGCCGAGAGCAGCAAGGTCGCCGCCGCGACGCTTTCCTCGCCCGCGCCCGCGACGCGGATGTGGCGGGCGGTGCCGAACAGCGACATCGACGCGGCTTCGTCGGCAAGCCGCCCGGGATTGGCCTTGAGCAGAGCGGGCTCGAGATCGACACGCTCGGCATCGGGCCCGAGCGCGCGCGCGACACGCGCCGCTATGTCGCGCGCGCCCGCTTCATCGGGGCCGTAGAGCACGTAAAGCCGGATGTCGGGGTTGCCGCTGTCGATCGCGCGCGTCAGCTGGCTGAGATTGGCTTTCACGACGCCCGCCCGCGGGGCATGTCAGCGCGGCTCGGGCGCGGTACGCTGCACATAGGTTGCGACGCGCGCGACGATCTGGTCGGCGACGATCTGCGACAGCCGCTCGAGCGCAGTGTCTTCGGCCGCGATCGTCGCATATTCCGAATTCACTGCATCGATGCCCGCGTCCGACCCGGCGGTCGCGTCGAGCAGCACCGACCCGTTCGACAGGTCGACCAGCTGATAGCGCGCGCGCAGCGTGCGGCGCTCGCGCGAGATCGAGTTGTCGCGATTGACGCCGAGCCCGGTGATCTGATCGTCGAGCTTGATCTCGAGCCGGTAGCGCGGGGTCGCCTGCGCGTGGAGCCGATCGCGCAGCGCGTTGGTCATCAACCACCCCGACTTGCCCTCGATCGGACCGACCTCGATCTGCGTCAGCCCGCCTGCGACCACGCCAGAGCCGCCGCCCGAGTAGAGCGGATGCAGCCCGCAGCCCGCCAGCGCGAGCGCGGCGAACGGGACGACGAGGGCAAGCCGCCGCATCATGCGACGATGTTCACGAGACGATCGGGCACGACGATGACCTTCCGGGGGGCTTTGCCTTCGAGGATGCGGACGATCTTGTCCGACGCGAGCGCGGCGGCCTCGACCGCATCGCTCGGATGGCCCTTGGGCAGCGTGAGCGTGTCACGCAGCTTGCCATTGACCTGCACCGCGATGGTGACTTCGTCCTCGACCAGCAACGCGGCATCGACTGCGGGCCACGGCGCGGCGGCGATCAGGCCTTCGTTCCCGGCGGCGGCCCACGCCTCCTCGGCGAGATGCGGCGCCATCGGCGCGACGAGCCGCATCAGCGTCGCGATCGCGGTGTCGCGCGACGCCGAGGGCTCGGCGCGTTCGATCGCGGCGGTGAGCTCGTACAATTTGGCGACCGCCTTGTTGAAGCTCAGCGCCTCGATATCGAGCGCGATGCCGGCGATGCTCTGGTGCAGCTTGCGGTCGAGCGCGGCGCTTTTGGCACCACCCTCCCCGGCACGCTCGCCGTCGAACAGCCGCCACAGCCGCTGGATGAAGCGCCACGAGCCTTCGATCCCGCTCTCGCTCCACGGCAGATCGCGCTCGGGGGGTGAATCGGAGAGCATGAACCAGCGCGTCGCGTCGGCACCATACTGATCGACGATGCCGGTCGGGTCGACGGTGTTCTTCTTCGACTTCGACATCTTCTCGACGCGGCCGACGGTGACCGTCGCGCCGGTCGCTTTCTCGGTCCAGCCATCGCCGTTGCGCACGATATCGTCGAGCGACAGCCATAGCGGCTTGGTGATGCTGTCGACGCCGTCGCTGCCGAGCTCGGTGATCTGCCGGCTATACGTCTCGTGCGTGACCATGCCTTGCGTGAACAGCCCCGCGAACGGCTCGGCGACGTCGAGCAGCCCGATATGCTTCAGCGCGCGCGTCCAGAAGCGGGCGTAGAGCAGGTGCAGGATCGCATGCTCGACCCCGCCGATATATTGCGCGACCGGGAGCCACTTTTCCGCGACGGCGCGGTCGAATGGCTTGTCCTTGGGCTGGCTGGCGAAGCGGATGAAATACCACGACGAATCGACGAAGGTGTCGAGCGTATCGGTCTCGCGCCGCGCTTGCCCGCCGCACGACGGGCACGCCACATGCTTCCACGTCGGATGGCGATCGAGTGGGTTGCCCGGAATGTCGAACGACACGTCCTCGGGCAACACGACGGGGAGTTGCTCCTTGGGCACCGGCACCGCGCCGCACGCGTCGCAATGGATGATCGGGATCGGCGTGCCCCAATAGCGCTGGCGGCTGACGCCCCAGTCGCGCAGGCGGAACACGGTCGATCCGGTGCCCCAGCCCTCGCCCTCGGCGCGCTGGATGACCACGCGCTTGGCGTCCTCGACGTCCATGCCGTCGAGGAAGTGCGAGTTGACGAGCGTTCCCGGGCCAGTCGCGGCTTCGTTGCCCTCGAACGCCGGGTCGGTCACGTCGCCGTCGGAGACGACGCGGCGGACCGGAAGCTCGTATTTCCGAGCGAAATCGAGATCGCGCTGGTCGTGCGCGGGGACGCCGAACACCGCGCCGGTGCCGTATTCCATCAGCACGAAGTTCGCGATGTAGACCGGCAGCTGCCACGCGGGGTCGAACGGATGCGCCGCGGTGAGGCCGGTGTCGAAGCCCAGCTTCTCCTGCGTGTCGAGCTCGGCCGCGGTGGTGCCGCCGCGCTTGCACAAAGCGATGAACTCGGCGGCGGCAGGGTCCTCGGCCGCCAGCGCCTGCGCAATCGGGTGATCGGCAGCGACCGCGACGAAGCTCGACCCGAAGATCGTGTCGGGGCGCGTGGTGAACACCTCGACCGCGCCGCCGTCGGACAGCTTGAAACGGAACTGCAGCCCCTGGCTGCGCCCGATCCAGTTCTCCTGCATCAATTTGACCTTGTCGGGCCAATGCTCGAGCCCGTCGAGGCCTTCGAGCAGTTCGTCGGCAAAGTCGGTGATCTTGAGGAACCACTGCGACAGCTTGCGCCGCTCGACCAGCGCGCCCGAGCGCCAGCCGCGCCCGTCGATCACCTGCTCGTTGGCGAGCACGGTCATGTCGACCGGATCCCAATTGACCGAGCTTTCCTTGCGATAGACCAGCCCGGCCGCGAACAGATCGAGGAACAGCGCCTGCTCGTGCCCGTAATACTCGGGCTCGCAGGTCGCGAGCTCGCGGCTCCAATCGAGCGCGAAGCCCAGCCGCTTCAGTTGCGCCTTCATCGTCGCGATATTGTCGCGCGTCCAGCCGCCGGGATGGACGCCCTTCTCCATCGCGGCATTCTCGGCAGGCATGCCGAACGCGTCCCACCCCATCGGGTGGAGCACTTCCATGCCGGTCATCCGCCGATAGCGTGCGAGCACATCGCCCATCGTATAGTTGCGGACATGGCCCATGTGGATCTTCCCCGATGGATAGGGGAACATCTCGAGCACATAGGAACGCGGCTTGGTCGAGCTATCGTCCGCGGCGAAGGTGGCGCGGTCGTCCCACACCTTCTGCCAAGCCGCGTCCGCCTTCAGCGCATTGAAGCGTGACGCCATAAGAGTGCTGCCTCAGCCCGCGACGGCGGCGCGACGCAGGTCACGCGCCTTGGTCAGGATGATGTCTTCGAGCTTCTGGACGGTTGCCGCCTGGACCGGGGCCGCAACCCACTGGCCCCCTTGGTTGACCTGGCGAAGCGCTGCAACGCGCAGGCCGTCGGCGCGCAGATCCTGGTCGAGGATCGTCACCGTCACCTTGACGCGCTCCGAAGGCGCCGCCGGGTTGATGTACCAGTCGGTCACGATCACGCCGCCGTTCGAATCGGTCTGCAGCAGCGGCATGAAGCTCAGCGTGTCGAGGCTCGCGCGCCAGAGATACGCATTGACGCCGATCGTCGTCACCTTCGACGCGGCGAGATCGGCGTTGACCGGGCGGCCACCCTTTTGGCCGCACGCGCCGAGCGACAGCGTTGCGGCAAGCGCGCATGAAACCACGAAAAGGGTGCGGGGCGCGGTGCCTGAGCGGCGGATCATCGGCGGTTCCTGAGCAAAACGGAGACTTGGGAGTGGCGGTATCTATAGAATGTTGCGCGTTCGCCGCAAGCAACACCTCCGGCGGCTCCCTCTACGATCGAGCAAGGTCGAGCGGAGCATCGCGCAATGTGTGTCCTTCGTGACACTCTTCAGGGAAATTGCGCCATTACGGTGGTGCGACGGAATTGATTCGTGATAGGCGCGTTGTCAGATAAGCGATGCCGAATTGAGGCTCGCACTAAGGGGTCGCACGTGTTGTCTGTTCGTTGGTTGTCCGGGATTGCTGTGGGGTCGCTCGTCGCCCTCGGCTGTGCCGTGGCTCCGGCACTCGGCGCAAGCGAATCGCCGGCGGCACGCTTTGCCGCCAAGCGGCCGGTGTTTGTGCGCGGCATCGGTTCGTTCACCCCGGCGTCTGCAGACCCCCGGCTCGCTGCGATCTTCGCGCGTGGTGGTCTCGATACCAGCGGATTCCGCTTCACCCCGTCCGATGCACGCGGCGAAGGCGCCCGTCCCGTGACGGTTGCGATTCGCGCCCGCTCGGCGCGCGGCATCGCCGTGGTCGATCGTACTTCGCCGGTTGCGGCCTCGACCACCAGCTTGACGCCGATCGCCTACAATCTCGGCGTCGCCGTCGGCTGGAAGCGCTTCGCCGTCTCGGGCGACGTCTCGAAGGTCGACCTCGCCGGTCTGCCCGGTGGTCGCGAGGCCGCCGATCTCGGCGTGAGCTATACCGGCAACCGCTTCACCGGCCGCGTCAAGGCAGCGACCGATCGTCCGCTCGCCGGCGCGCCCAAGTTGATCGAGGACGCCCCGGCCTATTCGATCGACGTCGGCGGCTCGTATGCGCTGACGCGGCGGATCGATGTCACTGCCGGCGTCCGCTACAAGGCCGAGCGTGATCGTCTGATCGAACAGCCTGCCGCCGATGCGACTCGTCGCGACAGCCAGGCCGTCTATGTCGGGACCGCGTTCCGCTTCTGACGCGACTCAGGGCGTCAGCCCGTCGATCGCCGCCCAGCCGACAAACCCCAGCGCCTTCATCCGCTTGAACCGCGCGCGCGTCATGCCGCCCAGCGCGATTGCCGGACATCCCGCTGCACGCGCGATCGCCGCGGCGCGCAACGGCCCAAGCGCGCGCGCGCCGGGATGCGTCCGCGTCGGATAGACCGGCGAGACCAGCACCGCGGCGGCACCGGCGCGGCGTGCGGCGATCGCCTCGCGAAGCGAATGCGCCGGGTGCAGCGCGCGGCGTTGCGCGGCGCCGCCGCCCTCGACCAGCACGAGCGCCCGCTGCCGTGCGATCTGCGCGATGCGGGCGAACAGCGCGGCGCGTTCGGCGGGCGCAGTGGCGAAATGCCGGAACACCACCCCGCTTCCCTTCGGAAGCGCGGCGAGCGCGGGCCATAGCGCCGCGCCCATCCGCTCGTCGGTCATCAGCCACAGCGCCGGCGTGGGACGATTGCGGCATATGGGGTGACGCAGGGGCATAGTCGCGCCTATAGCGCCGCCAATGTCCACCGACGACCCCACCGCCGCCCCTGCCGCTGCGCTCGCCGCCGTCCAGGCCGCGATCGCCCATGCCGCCGCGCTTGCCGACCGCAAACCCGAGTCGGTCACGCTGATCGCCGTCTCAAAGACCAAGCCCGCCGAAGCGATCGAGCCCTTGCTCATCGCCGGCCAGCGCGCGTTCGGCGAGAATCGCGTGCAGGAAGCGCAGGCCAAATGGCCCGCGCTGCGTGATGCCTATCCGGGTGTCGCGCTCCATCTCGTCGGGCAGCTGCAATCGAACAAGGCGGAGGACGCCGTCGGCCTGTTCGATGTGATCCATTCGGTCGACCGCCCTTCGCTCGTCACCGCGCTTGGCCGCGCGATGGACAAGCGCGACCGCCGGCCCGACTGCTTCCTTCAGGTCGACATCGGCGACGAGCCGCAAAAGGGCGGTTGTCCGATCGCGGGCCTCCCCGCATTGCTCGCCGAAGCGCGCGCAGCGGCGCTGCCGATCCTCGGGCTGATGGCGGTCCCACCGCTCGAAACTGAGGCCGCCCCCTATTTCGCGCTACTCGCCAAGATCGCGCGCGACCAAGGTCTCGATGCGCTCAGCATGGGCATGTCGGGCGATTACGAAACCGCGGTGATGCTTGGCGCGACGCATGTCCGCGTCGGCACCGCTCTGTTTGGAAGCCGGGCATGACCTTCGATGCGATCATCTTCGATTTCGACGGCGTGCTGATCGAAAGCGAAGCGGTCGGCAACCGCCAGATCGCCGACTATCTCACGAGCATCGGCCATCCCACCACGGCGGCCGACTCGTTCGCCAATTTCATGGGCCTGTCGGGCGCGTCGTTCATCGGCGCAGTCGAGCGCTGGTTGGGGTGCACGCTTCCCGACGATTTCCACACCGCGCGCCGCGCCGAAGACGATCGCGTGATGCGCGAGGGGATCGACGCGGTCGAAGGGGCGGTGCAGTTCATTCTCGACTTGCCGCCCACGCAGCCCAAGGCGATTGCCTCGTCGAGCTCGACCGCATGGATCGCGCGGCATCTCGAGCATATCGGCCTGCGGGATGCATTCGGCGACCGCTTGTTCTCGGGCAAGGAACATGTCGTCAACGGCAAGCCCGCACCCGACATCTATCTCCACGCCGCAGCAGCACTCGGCGTAGACATCGCGGGCTGCGTGATCGTCGAGGATTCGCCCGTCGGGGCGACCGGCGCGGTCGCCTCGGGGGCGCATGTCATCGGCTTCGTCGGCGGTTCGCATTGCGGGCCCGACCATGCCGACAAGCTGCGCGCGATCGGGGTGCACGACGTGGCGGGCGACTTCGCGACGATCCGGCGCCTTATCGCCTAGAACTGATGCCCGGTGCGGTCGCGCTTCGTCGCGAGATAGCGCTCGTTGTGCGGGTTGGCCGGGAGGAAATGCGGCACGCGCTCGACCACGCGGATCCCTGCGCCCTCGAGCTGTGCGACCTTCTGCGGATTGTTGGTCAGCAGCCGTACCGAAGTCTGGCCGAGCAATGCGAGCATCCGCGCCGCCACCGCAAAGTTGCGCGAATCGACCGCGAAGCCGAGCCGCGTATTGGCGTCGACCGTGTCGAACCCCTGATCCTGCAGCGCATAGGCGCGCAGCTTGTTGATCAGCCCGATCCCGCGTCCTTCCTGGCGCAGGTAGAGCACGATCCCCCATCCGCTCGCGGCGATCGCGTCGATCGCAGCGTGGAGTTGCGGGCCGCAGTCGCATTTGAGGCTGCCGAGCATGTCGCCGGTCAAACACTCGCTGTGCAGCCGCACCAGCGGCGGGCGGCCGTCGGGCTTGCCGATCAGCAGCGCGATATGCTCACCGGGCATTTCGGGCGTCCGGAACGCGACGATCTCGGCATCTTCGGCGCCGACGACGGGGAGATGCGCGCGCGTCGCGATGGTGAGCCGCGCGGCGTCCTCATGCGCGTCGATATCGCCCGGTGTCAGCACCAGCGCGGCCGATTCGCCCGCGCGCGCAAAGAATGCCGGCAGCACGCCGCCGATCCGCGCGAGCCGCAACGCAGCGGCTCCTGCCTCGGTCTCGGCGAGGTGGATCGCGCGGAACGGTCCCTTCATCGGCGTGTCGAGATCGAACTGCGGATCGGCAAGCGCGGTCGCCATCGCAAAGTCGATCCACGGCACGCGCTCGACCAGCACCGGCGCATCGGGCGCTGCCGCCTCGAGCTGGTTGGCGAGCTTGAGCGTCGCCGAGCGGCCAGCCGAAAGCAAGAGCGGTGCGCTTGCGTCCGGATCGAACGCGGCAAGCCGCGGCGGATCGGCGGTCTCGATCGGCAGCAGCGCAAGCGTGCCATCGGCACCCGCGATCGCGACCGGCCAGCCGCGCCGCAACGCATCGATTGCGAGCGCGGTCTTGTGCGCGTCGCCAGGAATGGAAGCGCTCATATCGCGAACTCGGTCATGATCGGCACATGGTCAGAGGGTTTGAGCCAACTGCGGCATTCCTCATAGACATGGTGCCGCGTCGCCTTGGCGGCAACATCGGCGGTCGCCCACATATGGTCGAGCCGCCGGCCGCGATCGTTGACCGTCCAATCGACCGAGCGATAGCTCCACCACGTATGCAGCCGCGCCGGCGCCGGGAAGAAATGCCGCCCGAGATCAACCCAGCTGTTCGACGCCTTGAGCCGGTCGATCGCCGCGACCTCGATCGGCGTATGGCTGACGGTCTTGAGCAATTGCTTATGGCTCCACACGTCCGATTCGAGCGGCGCGATGTTGAGATCGCCGACGAGCACCGTCGGCACGGTCAGCCCCTGCGACCACTGCGTCATCCGCTCGAGAAAATCGAGCTTCTGGCCGAATTTGGGGTTCACCGCGCGATCGGGCACGTCGCCGCCGGCGGGCACATAGACATTCTCGATCCGCAGCCCCGATTCGAGCCGCACGCCGACATGGCGCGCTTCCTGATTGGCTTGCCAGTCGAAGCGGTCATCCTCGACGAGCGGGACCTTCGACACGATCGCGACGCCGTGGTGCATCTTCTGCCCGTGGAGCACGATGTGGGTGTAGCCCAGCGCGCGGAAGCTGTCGGTCGGGAAATCCTGATCGACCACCTTGGTTTCCTGCAGGCAGAGGATGTCGGGTGCCATCTCGCGCAGGAATTGTTCGACGATGTCGAGGCGGAAGCGGACCGAATTGATGTTCCACGATACGATCTTGAGCGGTGTCGTCATGCGAGCGCTGTAGCCATCGTGACCGTCCCACGCCACCCGCCGCTACCCGACGCCAATACCGGATATGGAAAGGCCCTCGCTCCGGGGGCATGGAGCGAGGGCCGACCTAGCGTTCGTCACGCAGGCGGGAAGCAAGGGTCCGGGCAACAGGGGGAAAAATCCCGGTAGCACCTCGCATCCGCAAAACCGCATTACCGCTGCAAACCTGTCGCCAATATGAACCGATCCTAGCGCAGGTCATTTTCTGCCCGACGCGGGCGTCGGATCGCGCCATTGGAACGCCGAGTTGCTGACGGGCGCGTTGAAGCGCTGGTTCGACAGCCGAATCGTCGTGCGGTTGTTCTGCGAATCGAGCGCGACCCAGCCCTGCAGCATCAGCCCGCCCGGCGCGGTCGCATTGCGCACGAACACCAGGCTGATCCGGCCATATTCGGGATGCTTGGGGTCGGCGGCATCGACCGCGACCGTCTCAGGATTGCCGGTCGGCACCACGCTCGCGATCCCGCGCATGTCGCGCGACGGATCGAGCAGGATGCCGAGCGGCGACCCGCCGATCGGCCAGCGCTGCTTCTGGCCGACCGAGTAATCGAGAAACCAGAGTGACTTGCCGTCGCCGACGATGAGGATCGGCACGCCCTTTTCATATTGGAAGCGGATCTTGCCGGGCTTCTTGAGCGTCAACACGCCAGTCAGCACCTTGCCGCCGCGATCGGTCTGCGTGAACGATGCAGTCATGCTCTCGACCGACTGGAGATGCTTTTGCACCAGCGACAAGTCGGCGACGGGCGCGGCCGAGACAAGCGCCGGCGCGGCGAGCGCGGCAAGAAGCGTTGGGTAACGAAGGGACACGAATATTCTCCTGACGCCGCCGCTTAAGCCCGAGGCGGCTTGAACCCGCTCTGAACCGAAGCCGGCGCGCCCGGTTCCCTTATACCGGGTTCCCGTCGCGGTCGCGCAACACTTCGCGGCGCCCGACATGGTCGGGGCGACCGACGATGCCGTCCTTCTCCATCCGCTCGATCAGCCGCGCCGCGCTGTTGTAGCCGATACGCAGCTGGCGCTGCAGCCATGAGGTCGACGCCTTCTGGCTTTCGACGACGAGCTGGATCGCGGTGCGATATTGCTGGTCCTCGGCGGTATCCTCGCCGGTCGGCGCGCCGTCCATCGCGAAGCCGTCCTCGGGCTCCTCGGTGATCGCCTGGTTGTAATCGGGCTGCCCCTGTGCGCGCCAGTGATCGGTGACGGCGCGAACTTCGTCGTCCGACACGAACGGACCGTGGACGCGGACGATGCCCTTGCCGCCGGGCATGTAGAGCATGTCGCCCTTGCCGAGCAGCTGCTCGGCGCCCTGCTCGCCCAGAATCGTGCGCGAATCGATCTTCGAGGTGACATGGAAGCTGATTCGCGTCGGCAGGTTGGCCTTGATCACGCCGGTGATGACGTCGACCGACGGTCGCTGCGTCGCCATGATCAGATGGATGCCCGCCGCGCGCGCCTTCTGCGCGAGCCGCTGGATCAGGAATTCGACTTCCTTGCCCGCGGTCATCATCAGATCGGCAAGCTCGTCGATGATCACGACGATCTGCGGCAGCACCTGATAGTCGAGCGTCTCTTCCTCATAGATCGGTGCGCCGGTGCCGGGCTCGTATCCCGTCTGCACCTTGCGGCCGAGCGGCTGGCCCTTGGCCTTGGCCGCGCGCACCTTGTCGTTGAAGCTCGCGAGGCTGCGCACGCCGAGCGAGGACATCTGGCGATAGCGGTCCTCCATCTGCTCGACGGTCCATTTCAGCGCGCGCACCGCCTTCGATGGATCGGTCACGACCGGCGCGTAGAGATGCGGGATGTCCTCGTACATGCTCAGTTCGAGCATCTTGGGATCGATCATGATCATCCGGCACTCTTCGGGCTTGAGCCGGTAGAGCAGCGACAGGATCATGCAGTTGAGCCCGACCGACTTGCCCGAGCCGGTGGTGCCCGCGACGAGCAGATGCGGCATCGGCGCGAGATCGGCGATGACGGGGTCGCCCGCGATATTCTTGCCGAGCACCAGCGACAGCGAGCCCGGCTGGTCGTCGAGCGAATCGATCAGCTCGCGCAGGCCCACCGTCTCGCGCTTGGCGTTGGGCAGCTCGATGCCGATCACGGTGCGCCCCGGAATCGTCGCGACTCGTGCCGACACCGCCGACATGTTACGCGCGATATCGTCGGCGAGCTGGATCACGCGGCTCGCCTTGATGCCGGGCGCGGGCTCGAGCTCGTACATCGTCACGACCGGGCCCGGCCGCACGTTGATGATCGATCCCTTGACGTGGAAGTCGCTCAGCACCGTCTCGAGCAGCCGCGCATTGCGATCGAGCGCGACCTTGTCGACCGGGCCACCGATCGCGGGCGGCGACGGGTTGAGCAGGTCGAGCGAGGGCAAGGTCGACTTGTCGCCGAAATCCATCGAGGTCTGCTTAGCGCGTGGCTTGGCCAGCGTCACCGGCGTCATCGCGCGGTCGGCGATCACCGGGCCGGGGCGGACATCGGGGCTCGCAAGCGCACGCGGCATCGACAGCTTGCGCGGGGTCGGCTCGGGCGCGAAGACATCGTCGTCCGTCTCGTCGCCACGGTCGCGCCGCTGATCGGTCAGCCGCTTGGGTTCACGCGCGATCCGCGGCACACGCTCGCTGACGTCGATCGTGAAGCTGTACGCCCAGAGCGCGAGCCCGGCGAACCCGAGCACCACCGCGATCCCGCGCGTCGTCCACAACACCGCATTGGGATTGGGCAGCAGGCCGATCAACGCGCGCAGCACGTCGGCCAGGCCGAGCCCGACCGCGCCGCCATAACCCGCCGGCAGCACTTGCACCGCCGCCGCCCAGATCAGCGCGAACGCCGTCCCGATCAACGCGACACCGCCGAGCGATGCGCCAAACATCAACCGCCAACGCCCTACCGGGACGCCGCGCCACAGCCGCAGCGCGACCAGCACCGCCGTCGGCAACACTAGCAGGAAGCCGGGTCCCAGCAGCCAGAATGCGCCATCGGCGACCAGCGCGCCCGGCTTGCCGAGCCAGTTGCGCGCGGCGGCGCCAGACGCCGTGTTGAGCGACGGGTCGCTCGCATGATAGCTCGCGACCGCGACGACGAGCAAAACGACCAGCACGACGAGCGTGATCGCGGCAAGCAATGCGCCGCTGCGCACGGCGCCGGCCTTGACGGTCTCACGCCATAAGGGTGGCTGCGCGCGGCTCGCCATGATCTCTTGTCCCGATGTTCGCTGTCTGTGCTGCGGATTCATCGCGCGCGGCGGCTCCGCCGTCAAGACTTTGCGGGCTGGCGAGCGCCCGGCCGAGGCGCTACAGCAGCGCGTATGGATACAGCAGACGTCATCATCCTCGGCGGCGGACTCGTCGGCAGCGCGCTCGCCGTGGCGCTCGACACGCATGGACTCACCGCAATCGTCATCGACATTGCCGATCCCGCGGTGATTCTCGCCGCGGGTTTCGACGGGCGCGCCTCGGCGATCGCCGGTGCGCCGTGGCGGATGCTGCAAGCGATTGGCGTTGCCGACCGGCTCGCGCCCTTCGCCTGCCCGATCCAGGGGATTCGCGTCAGCGACGGGTTGGAACCCGGCGCGCTCGATTTCGAGCCCGAGCCGGGCGACGGCGCGCTCGGGCATATGGTCGAGAACCGCAAGCTGCGTGCGGCGCTGTTCGAGGCGGCATCGGCTGCCCCCAATGTCGACGTGCGGATGCAGACGCGCGCGGTCTCGATCGATCGCGGCGCCGCGGGCGTCAGCGTCACGCTCGATTCGGGAGCCGTCATCAAGGCCCCGCTGCTGATCGCCGCCGAGGGCCGCACTTCGCCGACGCGTGAAGCCGCAGGCCTGCGCGTCGCGCGCTGGACCTACGACAATGCCGCGATCGTCACCTCGCTGCACCACGAACGCAGCCACGAGAATATCGCGTTCGAGATCTTCTACCCCGACGGCCCGTTCGCGATCCTGCCGCTCAACGACGACGAGCAGGGGCATCGGTCGTGCATCGTCTGGTCGGTGACGCATGACCAGGCGCCGGGGATGATGAAGCTGTCCGATCGCGGCTGGCTCGCCGAGGCCGACAAGCGAATCGGCGGGTTTCTCGGCAAGCTCGGGCCGCTTGGCCATCGGATGAGCTATCCGCTCGGATTCCATCATGCCGCGAAGATCGTGTCCGACCGGCTCGCATTGGTCGGGGACGCCGCGCACGGGATCCATCCAATCGCGGGCCAGGGCGTCAATGTCGGCTTCCGCGACGTCGCGACGCTGGTCGAAGTGCTGGTCGAGGGCAAGCGCTCGGGGCTCGATCTCGGCGATCCGCAATTGCTCGCGCGCTATGATCGCTGGCGCAGCCTCGATACCTTGATGGTGTCGGTCGCGACCGATGGCCTGACGCGACTGTTCGGCATTCCCGGCAAGACCGCCAATGCGGTGCGGCGGATGGGTCTATCGGCGGTGCAGCGCGTACCGCCGCTCAAGCGCCGCTTCATCGCCGAGGCGCGCGGCGAGAGCGGAGATGTGCCGAAGTTGCTGCAGGGGATTACGGTCTAGCCTCTTCTGCGGCAACGCTCGCGGCAGCGTCGATTGGGTTCGCGCAGAGGCGCGGAGGACGCGGAGGATCGCGTTGCTAGGGTGCGCTCTATTAGAGTGCGCTTCCCCGGCGGAGGCCGGGGCCCAGGAGCCGCACGCTTCTTGGTCGCACGCTGCGCTCGATCAGTTCGGCCATTCCGACTGGGCCCCGGCCGTCGCCGGGGAAGCGGTTTGGGGGAAAAGCGGGAAAGCAATTAGGGGAAGGTGTGGCCCCTACAACCCAAAGCGCATCATCATCTCTGCGTCCTCCGCGCCTCTGCGCGAACCATTCCACCAACGCCGACACGATCTCGCTAGATCAGTCGCGCCCACTCCGCACACTCGTCGGAGGCGCGCTCGCCGTCGCCGCGATCCGATCGCTCTCGCTACCGATTCGCCGCTGCGTATCGATCTGCACGATCGCCGCGCCTTTCTTGGGGTCGAACAGCGTCGCGAAGAACATGCCCAACATCATCGCAGCCCCACCGGCGCGACCCTTGCGCTTCGCGGCGTCCTTCATTGCAGCGTCACCGAATCCTCGCCGTCGTGCCGCCCGAAGAACTGCATCAGCTGGATGATCAGCTCGGCGCGATCCTCGATCCGCCCCGCCTCGAGCAGCGCCTGCTTCGCCGCCACGTCGAACGGCGCGATCTGCGCGATGCCGTTGACCAAAGCCTCGTCGTCGAGCCGCGTCACCGCATCCCAATCGACCGCATAGCCCTGCGCATCGGCGAAGGCGCGCGATTCGCTCTCGAGCGCCGAGCGGCGCGACAGCGAGAGGATCTCGGGCTCGCTCGGCCCCGGGATCAGCTCGGCCTCGACCTGGCGGAACGCCGTCGTCACGTCGAGTTCGCGCACGATGCGGAACAGCGACAGTCCCTCGAGGATGAGATTGTAGCGCCCGTCCTCGCTCGCCTCGAACTCGGCGATCTTGCCGACGCAGCCGATCTCGAACAGCGGTGGCTTGTCGGGCCGCGCCGGCACGTTGGGGCGCGGCTGGACCATGCCGATCCGCCGGTCACGTGCCATCGCGTCCGAGATCATCGCGCGATAGCGCGGCTCGAAGATGTGCAGCGGGAGATGCATGCCCGGAAACAGCAACGCGCCCGGCAGCGGGAAGATCGAGAGCCGCGTGATCGTCATCCGAACAGGATCGCCGAGAGCTTGCGCCGCTGCGCCGAGACCCACGGATCCTCGAGCCCAACGACCTCGAAGATCTTGAGCAATTGCGTCCGCGCGGCGCCCTCGTTCCATGTCCGGTCGGCGGCGATCATCGCGAGCAGCGTGTCGGCCGCCGCATCGCGGTCGCCCGCCGCCATCTGGCCGCCAGCGAGCTCGAAGCGCTTGTCGAAATTTTCGGGGTTGGCGGCAACTTCGGCGGCGAGGCCCGCAAGATCATCGACCGGCTGCACTTCGCGCGCCAGCGCCAGCGCAGTACGCGCACGCTCGATCTCGGGAAGCTTGGCGATCTCCTCGGGAAGCGCCGCGATCGCCGCCTCGGCCTCGTCGGTCTGCCCCGCGGCGACGAGCGCGCGGACCATGCCCGACAGCACCGCGGGATGCTCGGGCGCCATCTCGCTCAATTGCGCAAACACGCTCACCGCGCGCTCGGCATCGCCTTCGACGAGCACTTGCTCGCCCATCGCGATCAGCGGCTCGAGTTCGGCCTCGAGGCTCGCCGCCTCGCTTTCGAGCGGCAATTGCTTGAGCAGCTGGTCGAGCATCGTCCGCAACTGCGTCTCGGTGCGCGCGGGCGTCAGATCGGCGACCAGCTGCCCCTGGAACATCGCATAAACCGTCGGGATCGACTTGATCTGGAACTGCGCGGCGATGAACTGATTCTTGTCGGTGTCGATCTTGGCGAGCAGCACGCCCTTGTCGGCATAGGCCGCGGCGACCTTCTCGAGCAGCGGCGTCAGAGCCTTGCACGGCCCGCACCACTCCGCCCAGAAATCGATCACGACGAGCTTGGTCATCGACGGCTCGACGACATCGCGGCGGAAGCTCTCCACCGCGTCGCGTTCTGCAGCGCTCATTCCCAGGGTGGCCAAGTGTCGCTCCAATCTTGTGTGCTGTGCGCCTTATGTGGGCGCTCAGCGTACGAAGCCAACCCTTTTATCAAACGATCTGCACGCAATCGCGATAAGGGGTTGCCGAGTATGAAAGTCGCTGTTAGAGCCCGCCACCTTACCCGCCCAGTCAACGACTGATTGGGCCGTAAACGCCAGAGCGGGCGTAGCTCAGGGGTAGAGCACAACCTTGCCAAGGTTGGGGTCGAGGGTTCGAATCCCTTCGCCCGCTCCAGTTTTCCTTTGGGGAAAACATGATCACAGGCCTTCGGGCCTGTTTTCGTTTCAGCCTAGATTTTAGATGAACGGGTGGTTTTCGTCCGGCGCGTCAGTAGACGATGTGCGTCGCTGTCTGATGCGCTTACGGCCGGGCTTGGCATCGGTTTGGAGTCACGCGGGACGACACAGGGCCGGGCGCGCGCTGGTCGCGGCGAATCAGCTCGCGGCGAATCAGCAGTTAGTGCGAGACGCTCAGTCGGGATGGGCCTCCCACCACGCCGTGCCGCCCCCAGGCGACCCCGTCGCCTCGTTCTGGGGCAATCGTCGGAGATTGCGGTCTGCCGCGTCTGATCGTGCCGTTCCGGCCAATCACGGGCATACCACGACGATACGGTGATCGGGACACTGTCGCGTCGCGCCCGTGCAGCCGATCGCGATCGAGGTCGAACGCCCCCCGGCTCGACGGACCTAGCGGGCGCTCAATCGCCCCACCTCACCCCAACGGCACAAACCGCAACGGCAACCCATCCTTGGGTCGCGGGATCGGCCAGGCCTGCCACACATCACCCGCCCCGGCATCGAGCTCGATGCGATAGCGGCTGAGGAGATGCGCGATGAGGATGCGGATCTGCATCGTCGCGAAATGCAGCCCGAGACACATATGTGCGCCGCCGCCAAACGGGACCCACGCATATTTGTGCCGCGCGCGCACCGCCTTCGGCGTAAAACGCAGCGGATCGAAGCGCAGCGGATCGGGCCAGAGTTCGGGCATGGTGTGCGTATAAGCGACGCTCACGCTCACCGTCGTCCCCGCCGGAATGTGAAAGCCGCCGAAATCGAACGGTTTCACCGCGCGGCGCGGCAACGAGGGCACCGGCGGGATCAGCCGCAGCGATTCCTTGAACGCCATGTCGGTCAGCACCAGCCGATCGAGCTGGCCATAGGGCAGCCCGCCCGCATCGTTGCGCCCCAACTCGGCGATCTCGGCGCGCAGCTTCTCCTGCCATTCGGGGTTGCGCCCGAGCAGCATGACGAGGCTCGTCGCCGACGAGGTGATCGTGTCGTGCGCCGCCATCATCAGGAAGTTCATGTGGTCGGCGATCGCATCGGCGGCGAGCGGCTGGCCATCATCGTCGGTCGCGCGGCAGAATTGCGAGAAGAAGTCCTGCCCCGCGCCTGCCCGCCGCGCCGGGATCTCGCGTTCGAACAGATCGATCAGATAGGCCCGCGCGCGCACGCCCTTGCGCATCTGCGAGCCCGGCAGCGGCACGCGGATCGGGGTGATCGAGGCCTGCACCTCATCGACGAACGCCTGGTTGATCCGCGTCGCCTCGGGCCCGAGCGGCATGCCGAGAAAGCTCTCGGCGGCGAGATCGAGCGTCAACTCCTTGATCGCATCGTAGAAGCGCATCGGCTGGTTGCCCCAGTCCGCCACGGTGCGCGCGATGCCGATGTCGAGCGTCTCGGCATAATGCCGCATCGGCTCGGGCTTGAACGCGACCGACATCACGCGGCGGTCGGCGCGGTGCTTGTCGAAATCCATCAACATCAACCCGCGCGGGAAGAGCAGGTTGAGCAACGGCCCCCAGCCCTGCTCCGACGAGAAGACGCGGTCGCGGTCGAACAGGACGAGTTCGTTGGCCTCGGGACCGATCAGGCTGACGGTCGGCCCGCCAAACGCATTGTTGCGGAACACCGGGCCATAACTGTCGATCATGTGGCGCCCGAAGCGCACCGGATCCTTGAGCATTCGGAAGGTGTTGCCGACAAAGGGCAGCCCGTCCTCGCCGGGAATGGCGCGAATGGCGGTGCTCTTCTGCCGCGGCAGCCAATGCGGATTGGCTTTGAAGGTATGGGCGTAGGGCATCGTCGCGCTCCTGCTTACTGACATCGGTATAAGTAAGGAGTCGAGCGCTGGGAAGAGCTTAGCGCCACGTCTCCTCGCCGAGCGAGTCGAGCCAGCGGGTGACCAGGCTGGTGCGGCTGCTCGAGATCGCGCCCGCCAGCACGACCACGACCACGACGATCGGCAGCAGCCATTCGAGATCGATCAGCGCCACCAGCAGCAGGACGAGCATCACGCCGATGCTCAGCAGACCTAGCGCGGCGATGCGGCGCTCGCCTGTGGACGACAGCGCGATGACGCACGGCCCCTTGCGGTCCCAATTCGGCGAGGTTGTCAGCAACCGTCGGCCCTGCGCATCGCGGACCCGGAACAGCGCGGCGACGAGCGGCGCGCCGAGCGCGTCACCCGGCGCGATCAAGTCCGCGCGACGCTGCGGCGGCGCGTCCGGCGCTTGCGTGGCCCAAGTGTCGATCGTGAGGAGCCGCCCGTCGCGCTCGACGATCTTGTAGCGCGGGGGCGGCGGCTTGCTCATCTGCCGCGGTGCGCGCGCCATTCGGCCGCGCTCTGGCCCCACGCATCGACGCGGTAGCCATCGAGCGGGGCTGGCAAGCGTGTCGGCCCACGGTTGGCCGAGCCGAGCCGCTCGGCGAGCCGGATCGAGCGGATATTATCGGGCGCGATCGTGTGGATCACGTCGCCCCAGCCAAGACTGTCGAACGCAAAGTCGATCGCCGCGACTGCGGCTTCATGCGCATAGCCCTTGCCCGCAAAACCGCTGGCGACGCCCCAGCCGACTTCGGTGCCGGGCCAGCCCTCGGGCTGCCACGGGCCGATCCGCCCGACCCAGGCGCCCGACTCGCGTTCGATCACCGAGAACATCGAGAAGCCGCGCGTCATCCACGCACCGGCGCGCACCGAAAAGTCGCGCCACGCGACCGCGCGTGGCATCGCGCCGCCGGGATGCGCCATCGTCTCGCCATCGGCGGCGAAGGCGGCATAGGCCTCGAAATCCGCGGGCTCGGGGAGCCGCAGGATCAGCCGGTCGGTGAACAGGATCGGCCCGCTCACCACCCGGGTCAGCCGAAGCGCGCTTTCAGCGCCATCATTGCGAGTGCTGCCTTGGCCGCCTCGCCGCCCTTGTCCTTTTCGGACTTGCGCGCGCGCGTGAGCGCCTGCGCTTCGTCCTCGGTGGTGAGGATGCCGTTGCCGATCGCGAGGCCGTCCATCGACAGCGCCATGAGCCCGCGTGCGCTCTCGCCCGCGACGATCTCGAAATGATAGGTCTCGCCGCGGATCACGACGCCCAGAGCGACGAAGCCGTCATACAGCCCGCTCTCGGCCGCGAGCGCGACCGCGCCGGGGATTTCGAGTGCGCCGGGGACGGTGATCGTCTCATGCTTGTGCCCCGCCGCCTCGATCGCGGCGCGGGCGCCTTCGAGCAGCAGGTCGTTGAGATGGTCGTAGAAGCGCGCTTCGACGATAAGCAATTTGGCCATTATTCGCCCCCAGTACCCGGAATGGCGCGCTCGGCGACGATCGACAGGCCATAGCCTTCGAGGCCGACCAGCGCGTGATGCGTATTGGTGAGCAGCACCATTTCCTCGACGCCAAGCTCGGCGAGGATCTGCGCGCCGACGCCGTAATCGCGCAATTCCTCGACCTCGGGCGCGCCCGCGCCCTTGCCCTCGCCGCGCAGCTTGATGAAGCGCGTGATGCCATCGGCCATCTGGCGGTTGATCACGACGATCACACCGGTGCCTTCCTCGGCGATCAGCTGCATCGAGCCAGAGAGCAGGCCCGAACGCTCATTTTCCTCGCCGAACACGTCGACGAAGGTCGACAGCGTGTGCATCCGCACCAGCGTCGGCTTGGTCGGGTCGATCTTGCCCTTGACCAGTGCGATCGTCTCGTCGCCGGTCGCCTTGTTGTGGAAGGTCATCGCCTTCCACGTCCCGCCCCATTTCGATTCGAACGGCATTTCGGCGCGCTTCTCGACGAGATGGTCGTGGCGGCGGCGATACGCGATCAAGTCGCGGATCGTGCCGATCTTGAGATTGTGGAGCTGCGCGAACGAGACGAGATCGTCGAGCCGGCTCATCGTGCCGTCCTCGTTCATGATCTCGCAGATCACGCCCGACGGATTGAGCCCGGCAAGCCGCGAGACGTCGACTGCGGCCTCGGTATGCCCGGCGCGGACGAGCACGCCGCCGTCGCGCGCGACGAGCGGGAAGACGTGGCCCGGCGTGACGATCTCTTCCTTGCCCTTCGACGAATCGATCGCGACCGCGATGGTGCGCGCGCGGTCGGCGGCGGAAATGCCGGTGGTGACGCCGTCGCGCGCCTCTATCGAGGTGGTGAAGGCGGTTTCATGCCGCGTGCCGTTGTGGCGGCTCATCAGGCCCAGGCCGAGCTCGTCGACGCGCTTCTTGGTCATCGCAAGGCAGATCAGCCCGCGACCGTGCTTGGCCATGAAGTTGATCTTCTCAGGGGTCGCCATCTGTGCGGGGATGACGAGATCGCCCTCGTTCTCACGATCCTCGTCGTCGACCAGGATGAACATCCGGCCGTTCTTGGCCTCGTCGATCAATTCCTCGGGCGAGGACAGGAACCCATGGCGCAAGCGCGCAACTTCAGGCTTTTGCACGATAATGCTCCATGCGTTGCAGATAGCGGGCGAGAACGTCGATCTCGATATTGACGTGTGCGCCGGAATGAAGATCGCCCAGCGTGGTCATCGCCTGGGTGTGGGGAATGATGTTGATCGCGAAATGCGTCGTTCCGTCGGCCTGGTCGGCGACGCTGTTGACGGTCAGCGATACGCCATCGACGGTGATCGAGCCCTTGGGCGCGACGAACGGCGCGAGCGCGGCCGGGACCGCGATGACGACCTTCCACGAATCGCCGTCGCTGCTCGTCTCGACGATCGACGCGATGCCGTCGACATGGCCGGTGACGATATGCCCGCCCAGTTCCTCACCGAGCTTCAGCGCGCGTTCGAGGTTGAGCCGGCGACCGGCGGTCCATTGCGCGGCAGGGGTGCGCGACACGGTTTCGCCCGAGACATCAGCGGCGAACCAGCCCGACGCGCCGGGCGCGGACTTGTCGACGACGGTCAGGCACACGCCCGAACAGGCGATCGAGGCGCCGAGATCGACATCCCCCATATCATAGCCGGTCGCGACGAAGATGCGCAGGTCACCGCGCTCCTCGATCCGATCGATCGTGCCGATGTCGGTAATGATCCCGGTGAACATGGCCTACTCCCTGACGCGCTCGTAAACCTCGAGCCGGTCGCTGCCAAGGGTGCGCGCGTCGGTCATCGTCCAGCGGCCATGCGCCTCGGAAAGATCGGCGAGGCCGATGTCGGGCAAGGTCCGCCCGCCGCCGACCATGATCGGCGCGCGATACAGCAGCAGACGGTCGACGAGGTCGGCGGCGAGGAACGCGGCGGCGGTGGTCGGGCCGCCTTCGACGAGCATGGTGTCGATTCCTTCGAGCGTGCCGATCGCGTCTGGAGCCGCGAGATTTTCCCACGGCAACGCGCCGTCGGGCGCGGGATGCTGCAAGTCGGGCGTGCGCGATAGGATGAAGCGCCGTGGCGACCGCGCCTCGAGTCCGGGCAAGCGCACGTCGAGCGTCGGATCGTCGGCGTCGATCGTCGCGCGTCCGACCAGGATCGCGTCGTGGCGCGTGCGTTCGAGATGCGCGTGCGCGCGTGCCTCGGGCCCGGTGATCCACTGACTCGCGCCCAATCCCAGCGCGGTCGCGCCGTCGAGCGACAATGCGAGCTTGAGCGTCACTGCGGGGCGGCCATGCTCGCGCCGCATCAGGAACCCCGCCATCGCCGTGCGCGCGGCAGCGGCGCGCGCACCGAGATCGACCACGATCCCTGCATCGCGCAACCGCGCGACGCCAGCGCCGTTGGTGCGCGGATCAGGATCGCCGAGCGCGATCACGACGCGCGCCACGCCCGCCAGCTGCAGCAGATCGCTGCACGCCGGCCCACGCGTCGAGACATGCGCGCAGGGTTCGAGCGTGGTGTAGACGGTTGCGCCGCGCGACTTTTCGCCGGCTTGCGCCAACGCCATCGCCTCGGCATGCGGCCGCCCGCCGGGCTGGGTCCAACCGCGCCCGACGACGACGCCATCGGCGACGATAACGCAGCCGACATTGGGGTTGGGCGTCGTCCGCCCGCGTCCGCGCTCGCCGAGCGCGAGCGCTGCGCCCATCCAGCGCGTGTCGTCGAAAGCCGTGGCCACGCTCAGATCCCGTAGGCCTTGAGCCCGTCATTGACCTTCTTGAACTGCGCGCGGCGTTCGGCTTCGAGCCGCTTGAGCTCGTTGGCCTGGCGCGTCTGTTCGACGCCGTCGATCTTCTGCTGCGCGATGATCTCGGCATCGGTGCGGTCGGCGCGCCATTGCTGCACATAGATGATGTCGCGGTGATACGGCTTGGGCGGGATCTTCGATTCGTAGATCACCCCGACGACCATCACATAGGTCAGCGCGAGCGCCAGCCCCATGAAGCCGAGCTGATGCGGCCGCCGCGTCACGATATAGGTGCGCATATCGCGCCAAGCGCGCAGCGGGGAAATGTAGCGCAGGAAATTCATCGCCAAGAGATAGGCGCGACAGGGAGGCGATGCCAGCCCTGCCGCGCCCACCCGCGCCGGCTATTCTTCGTCGAGCACGAAGCGGACCGCCATCGTCTGCCACGCCTCGATCGCGACGCCGTCGCGCGTGCCCGGGGTGAAGCGCCATTTCTCGAGCGCGCGCTTGCGCGTCGCCTCGAAGAAGGCGGGGCTCGCCGCGCTGACTTGCTCGACCTGTTTCACGCGCCCGTCGGTACCGATCAGCACGCGCACGACGACGCGCCCCTCGTGCCCGGCAAGGCGCTCGTCGCTCGGATAGGTCGGCTGGAATGCGCCGAGATAGCGCGAGTCGAGTTTTGGGATGGTAATGACCGGCGCAGGCGGTTTGACGATCGTGCCGACATCACCCGTGCCGCCGGGAAACGGCTGAAGCGGCGGCGGATCGATGTGCAAGGCGATCTGTCCGCTCGGGACGCCCGGGGTCACGAGCTTGGTCAGGTCGATCGATTCGGGCGGCGGCTTCAGTGGCTGCGCGACATGCTGGATCTGCGGGACCGGCTTGGGTTCGGGCTTTGGCGGGGGTGGCGGATCGAGCGGGATGTTGGTCGCGGTGATCGTCGGGACGATGTCGCGTACGAAATGCGGCGCGGTCAGCGAAAGCCCGAACAGCAACACGCCGCCGGCGCCGAGCGCGAAGGCGACTCCGCCGGGGTTGAGACCATGGCGGTTGGCATAACGATCTGCGTACATCGTCCCGTCTCCATCTATGCCGTCCGATTCTGCGCCGGACATGGAGAGAATGTTACATCATAACATTCTGCCTGCAAGAGACAATATATCCTGTCGCCTCACTCGGGCGACAGGCGCGCAATCGCGCGGACGCGGCCGATCAGCGGGAGGAGCGCCTTCATGTCGGGACCATGCTCGCGGCCGGTCAGCGCACGCCGCAACGGCAGGAACAGCGCCTTGCCGCTGCGTCCGGTCTCTGCCTTCAGCGTGGCGGTCAGCGCCTGCCACGGGTCCCCCGCCCAATCGAGCGACTCGGCGGCCCGCGCGGCGGCGGCGAGAAAGTCGGCATCGGCGGAGTCGCGCTCGGCGACGATCGGACCCTCGATTACGCCCCACCAGTCGGCCGCCTCGGCGATCGTCTGGAGATTGGGCCGCACCGCCGCCCACTCCGCCGCGCCCATCCCGGCGGGAAGTCGGTCGGCGACGTGCGCGAATTCAAGTTGATGAACGATCTTGGCGTTCAACCCGGCAAGTTCCGCCTCGTCGAAGCGCGCGGGCGCGCGACCGAACTTGGCGAAATCGAAGCTCTCGACCAGCGTCGCCGTCTCGACCAGCGGTTCGACCGGCAAGCTCGTCCCGATCCGTGCGAGCAACGCCCGCACCGCCTCGGGTTCGATCCCCACCTCACGGAAATGCGCGACGCCGAGCGAGCCCAGCCGCTTCGACAATTTGCCCTCCGAGCCGACCAGCAGCGCCTCGTGCGCGAAGGCCGGCGGTGTAACGCCCATCGCATCGAACATCTGGAGCTGCAGCGCGGTGTTCGAGACATGGTCCTCGCCGCGCACGACGTGGGTGATGCCCATCTCCATATCGTCGATCGCCGAGGGCAGCATATAGAGCCACGACCCATCGGCGCGGCGGATGACGGGGTCGCTCATCGTCGCGGCATCGAATTTCTGCGGCCCACGGATCAGATCGTCCCATACGATCGGCGCGGCATGATCGAGCTTGAAGCGCCAGTGCGGCTTGACGCCAGCGGCTTCGAAACTCGCCCGCTCGGCGTCGCTCAGCGCGAGCGCGGCGCGGTCGTAGACCGGCGGCAGCCCGCGCCCGGCGGCGATCTTGCGCTTGAGGTCGAGCTCCTGCGCGGTTTCGTACGCCGGATAGACGCGCCCTGCGTCGCGCAACGCCGCAAAGCGCGCCTCATAGAGCGCAAAGCGCGCCGACTGCCGCTCCTCGCCAGCAATCGTCAGCCCGAGCCAGGCGAGATCGGCGCGGATCGCATCGACAAAGCGCGCTTCGCTGCGCTCGGCATCGGTATCGTCGATCCGCAGCCAAAACTCGCCATCCTGCGCTTGCGCCCACAGCCAATTGTGGAGCGCGGTGCGGATGTTGCCGACGTGCAGCATGCCAGTCGGCGAAGGGGCGAAGCGAGTGCGGATCGTCATGCCACGAGCGGTAGAGGACGCGGCGCCCTCTCGACAAGCCCGCGCATCCATACGCGCTTTGCGGCACTGGTTGCGGCATCGCAGGGCACGCGGTCTCTTTCCCCGAGCCGACGACGCTCCTAAGAAGGCTGCAACTCGGCAAGCGCAAGGGGCGGCCCATATGAAACTTCTCACCGGCAATTCGAACCTGCCGCTCGCGCGCGATGTCGCCGCCTATCTCCAGCTGCCGCTGACCGACGCGCAGGTCCGCCGCTTCGCCGACGAGGAAATTTTCGTCGAGATCCAGGAGAATGTCCGCGGCGAGGACGTCTTCGTGCTGCAATCGACCGGCTATCCGGCAAACGACAATCTGATGGAGCTGCTGATCTGCATCGACGCGCTGAAGCGCGCCTCGGCCAAGCGAATCACGGCGGTTATCCCGTATTTCGGCTATGCCCGGCAGGACCGCAAACCGGGGCCACGCACGCCTATCTCGGCCAAGCTCGTCGCCAATCTGATCACCGTCGCGGGTGCCGACCGCGTGCTTTCGGTCGATCTGCATGCCGGGCAGATCCAGGGCTTCTTCGATATCCCGACTGACAACCTGTTCGCCGCACCCGTGATGTCGGCCGACATCCTGACGCGCTACGGCAATCGCAATTTGATGGTCGTGTCGCCCGACGTCGGCGGCGTGGTGCGCGCGCGTGCGCTCGCCAAGCGGCTCAACAACGCCCCGCTCGCAATCGTCGACAAGCGCCGCGAGCGCGCCGGCGAATCCGAAGTGATGAACATCATCGGTGAGGTCGAGGGGCGCTTCTGCATCCTGATCGACGACATCGTCGATTCGGGCGGCACGCTGTGCAACGCCGCCGCCGCACTCAAGCAGGCGGGCGCAGCCGGCGTCGCCGCCTATATCACGCACGGCGTGCTGTCGGGCGGCGCGGTCGCAAGAGTCGAAAGCTCGGCGCTCGAGGAATTGGTCATCACCGATTCGCTCGGCAGCCACGACATCGTCGCCTCGGCCAAGAAGATCCGCCATTTGACGATCGCGCCGCTGCTCGCCGAGGCGATTCGCCGGATCGCCGACGAATCGTCGGTGTCGTCGCTGTTCGATTAAATCAGCCGAGCGCGTCCCAGATCAGCTTGACGCCGACCAGCACCATCAACGCGTAGATCGCGGTGTAGAAGCGCTCGGGCGAGACGCGCCGCACGAGCCAGACGCCGGCAAAGGTCGACGCGATCGCCACGGGCAGCAGCAGCGCCGCGACACCGAGCGTGTCGCGGTCGAACTGGCCGAGCGCCCAATAGGCGGGGACCTTCGCCCAATTGACCGCTGCGAAGAAGATCGCGGTCGTGCCGACGAGCACGTCGCGCGGCAGCCGCCGCGGCAGGACATAGACCTGGAACGGCGGCTGGCCGGCATGCGCGATCTGGCTGGTAAAGCCCGAGGCGATGCCGAGCAGCGACCCGACCCAACCCGGCGCCTGCGCCGCGACGGCAACCGTGCCGCGGCGCTCGCTCCACAATCGGTAGAGCCCGAACAGCACCGAAATCGTCCCGACCAAGGCGAGCACTGCCGCACTCGAGACCTGCGCGGCAAACACATAGCCGAGCAAAATCCCGATTCCCGCGCCCGGCAGCATCCAACCGAGGATCGCCGCATCCCAATCGCGCCGGAACGCCCAGACGCCGACGACATCCTGCACGATCAGGATCGGCAGCAAGATCGCCGCCGCGCGCACCGGCGAGATGGCGAGTGCGAGCATCGGTAGCGAAAGCGCGCCAAGACCCGCGAAGCCGCCCTTCGACAGGCCGAGCAGCACCACCGCCGGCACCGCCAGCGCGTAGAAAAGCAGCGGTTCGCTCAATCCGGGATGAGCGTCGTCTGGCCGACCGGCGCGCGCACGCCGGCGCGCTTGCGGCGCTTGAGTTCGGCCTTCAGATCCTCGGGCTTGGGGGCGACGAGAAACCCGAAGCTGACCGAGCCATCCTTGGTTTCGACGACATGGTGCAGCCGATGCGCCTGGATGATCCGCTTCATGTACGCCGACTTGGGCAGATAGCGCGTCGGGATGCGGCGGTGGACGATGATGTCGTGAAAGCCGAAATAGATCGCGCCGTACGCCGCGATTCCCGCGCCGATCCAGGTAAAGCCCTGCCACCAGCCGAGCTGGACGCCGAACACCAGCATCGTGATCGACGGCAATGCGAAGATCACTGCATACCAGTCGTTCAGCTCCCAATTGCCGGTGCGCGGGCGGTGATGGCTCTCGTGGAGAAACCAGCCGAAGCCGTGCATCACCCAGCGATGCGCAGCATAAGCGAACAGCTCCATCCCAGCGACGGTGGCAAGAAAGAGCAACAGACCAGAGATCAGCGACATGCAGGCGATATAGCGCGGCGCGCGCCCGATAGCGAGTGTTCGCAACTGCGAAGGGGTGGATTCGTACCCCCGTGTGTGCTTAAGCCCCCCGCAAACCCGACCCTTGGAAAGGCACGCGCTCATGAACATCCACGAATATCAGGCCAAGGAACTCCTGGCGAAATTCGGCGTGCCCGTTCCCGCGGGCTTCTCGGCAATGTCGGTCGAGGAAGCAGTTGCAGCATCGGAAAAGCTCCCCGGGCCGCTCTATGTCGTCAAGGCGCAGATTCACGCCGGCGGCCGCGGCAAGGGCAAGTTCAAGGAACTCGGCCCCGACGCCAAGGGCGGTGTCCGCCTCGCCAAGACCGCTGACGAAGTCCGTGCCGCGGCAACCGACATGCTCGGCAACACGCTGGTGACGATCCAGACCGGCGACGCTGGCAAGCAGGTCAACCGCCTCTACGTCACCGACGGCGTCGACATCGCCAAGGAATTCTACCTCGCCCTCCTCGTCAATCGCGCCACCGGCCGCGTGTCGATGGTCGCCTCGACCGAGGGCGGGATGGACATCGAAACCGTCGCGCACGACACGCCCGAGAAGATCCACGCGATCGACATCGACCAGGCAACCGGCTTCATGCCGCATCATGGTCGTGCCGTCGCAGCCGCGCTCGAGCTCAAGGGCGATCTCGCCAAGCAGGCGTCGTTTGTCGCATCGAAGCTGTACGATGCCTTCATGGGCACCGATGCCGAGCAGATCGAGATCAACCCGCTCGCCGTCACCGACGACGGCAAACTGATGGTGCTCGACGCCAAGGTCGGCTTCGATAACAACGCGCTGTTCCGCCACAAGGACCTGATGGAACTGCGCGACGAGACCGAGGAAGATCCCTCCGAGCTCGAAGCGTCGAAGTACGACCTCGCCTATATCAAGCTCGACGGCGACATCGGCTGCATGGTCAACGGCGCCGGCCTTGCGATGGCGACGATGGACATCATCAAATTGAACGGCATGTTCCCGGCCAACTTCCTCGACGTTGGCGGCGGCGCCAACAAGGAGAAGGTGACGGCCGCGTTCAAGCTGATCCTCGCCGATCCGAACGTGAAGGGCATCCTGGTCAACATCTTCGGCGGCATCATGAAGTGCGACATCATCGCCGAGGGCATCGTTGCCGCGGCGAAGGAAGTGAACCTTTCGGTTCCGCTCGTCGTCCGCCTCGAGGGCACCAATGTCGAGGCCGGCAAGGCGATCCTCGCCAATTCGGGCCTCGCGATCGTCCCCGCCAACGATCTGGGCGATGCCGCCCGCAAGATCGTCGCGGAGGTCAAGGCCGCCGCTTGAGTGGACTGACCAACGCACTTTGCGCTAAAGAAGGGCCCGGACGGAAACGCCGGGCCCTTTTGCGTTGAGGGCGCGTTCGAATCGGACGAGATGCCGCTACGGCAAGCTTGGCTGGCATACCGGACTTGCGAAAACCGCGCAAAACCGCCATTTGACCACCAGATGCTGCCGAGCAAGAAACTGTCCTGGAAGGAATCCCGATGAGAGTGCTGGTGCCGGTCAAGCGCGTGCTTGATTACAACGTGAAGCCCCGCGTGAAGGCGGACGGAAGCGGGGTCGACCTCGCCAACGTCAAGATGAGCATGAACCCGTTCGACGAGATCGCGGTCGAAGAAGCGATCCGCTTGAAGGACAAGGGCGTCACCGAAATCGTCGTCGTGTCGATCGGCGAGCAGAAGGCGCAGGAAACGCTGCGCACCGCGCTCGCGATGGGCGCCGACCGCGCGATCCTGATCGTCACCGAAGACAAGGTCGAGCCGCTCGGCGTCGCCAAGCTCCTCGCCAAGATCGTCGAGGAAGAAAAGCCCGACCTGGTCATCCTCGGCAAGCAGGCGATCGACGACGACAACAACCAGACCGGCCAGATGCTGGCAGGGCTGCTCGGCGTCGGCCAGGCGACCTTCGCCTCGAAGGTCGAGCTCAGCGCCGACAGCGTCACCGTGACGCGCGAAGTCGATGGCGGCTCGGAGACCGAGACGCTCAAGCTCCCCGCGATCATCACCGTCGACCTTCGCCTCAACGAGCCGCGCTACGCTTCGCTGCCCAACATCATGAAGGCGAAGTCGAAGCCGCTCGCACAAAAGACCGCCGCCGATTACGGCGTCGACGTGTCGCCGCGCCTCACCACGCTGAAAGTGGTCGAGCCCGCCAAGCGTTCGGCCGGCGTCAAGGTCGCCGACGTCGAT
Organism: Sphingomonas sp. 10B4; assembly: GCF_035019905.1. Taxonomy (NCBI): domain Bacteria; kingdom Pseudomonadati; phylum Pseudomonadota; class Alphaproteobacteria; order Sphingomonadales; family Sphingomonadaceae; genus Sphingomonas; species Sphingomonas sp. 10B4. The sequence goes on from NZ_JASJVC010000014.1 coordinate 45,413, forward strand.
GAACTCGTCGCCAAGCTCAAGTCCATGGGAGTCGCAAAGTGAAGACGCTCGTCTGGGTCGAACATGATGGCACGTCCGTAAAGGACGCCACCCTCTCCACCGTCACCGCAGCCTCCAAGCTCGGTGAAGTCCATCTGCTTGTCGCGGGTCACGGCGTCGGTGCAGTCGCCGAGGCGGCCGCCAAGATCGCCGGCGTCGGCAAGGTCCATGTCGCCGACGACGCGGCCTATGCGCATGCGCTCGCCGAGAACGTCGCGCCGCTCGTCGCCAAGCTGATGGAATCGCACGACGCGTTCCTCGTGCCCGCGACGACCAACGGCAAGAACATCGCGCCGCGCGTCGCAGCGCTGCTCGACGTGATGCAGATCTCGGACATCCTCTCGGTCGAGAGCGAGGACACTTTCACGCGTCCGATCTACGCCGGCAACGCGATCGCAACGGTCCAGACCAAGGACGCGAAGAAGGTCATCTCGGTCCGCGGCACCGCGTTCGAGAAGGTCGCCACCGAAGGCGGTTCGGGCACGATCGAAGCGGTCGACACCACCGGTGACGCCGGCGTATCGACGTATGTCGGCTCGGAAATCGCAGCGTCTGAGCGGCCCGAGCTGACCTCGGCCAAGATCATCGTCTCGGGCGGTCGTGCGCTTGGCTCGAGCGAGCAGTTCCACACCTTGATCGATCCGCTCGCCGACAAGCTCGGCGCGGGCGTCGGCGCATCGCGCGCTGCGGTCGATGCGGGCTATGCACCCAACGACTATCAAGTCGGCCAGACGGGCAAGATCGTCGCCCCCGAAGTCTATGTCGCGGTCGGCATTTCGGGTGCGATCCAGCATCTTGCCGGCATGAAGGACTCGAAGGTGATCGTCGCGATCAACAAGGACGAAGACGCGCCGATCTTCCAGGTCGCTGATTTCGGCCTGGTCGGCGATCTCTTCAAGCTGGTGCCGGAGCTGACCGAGAAGCTCTGAAGCGAAGCGCGAGGGCGACCTCACGTAGCAAGGGGCGGTGCGACCGGGTCGCGCCGCCCCTTTCGTTTGTGCGCTTAGCGCGACAGTTCGAGCCGGTTCCGCCCGGCGTTCTTCGCGCGGTACAAGGCCTCGTCGGCATGGCGCAGGATATGCTGGCGCGAACGCCCCGCGCGGAGCGGTGCCAGCCCGCCGCTGAAGGTGAAGCGGATATCCTCGCCGAACCCGGTCGTGACCGACAGATCGGCGACCTCACGCCGCAAACGCTCGCAGATCGCATGCGCCTCCGCCAAGTCGGCGTTCCAGATGATCAGCGCGAACTCCTCGCCGCCGAGCCGCGCGATCAAGTCCTCGGCACGCAACGAGCGCCGAGCGACATCGACGAAGGTGCACAGCACGCGGTCGCCCGCATCATGGCCGTGGCGATCGTTGACGCGCTTGAAGAAGTCGAGATCGAGCACCGCGCACACGCCGATCCCGCGTCCCGCCGCGACATCGGCGAGGCGCTGATCGAGCGCCACGTCGAACGCGCGCCGATTGACGATCCCCGTCAGCGGATCGGTCTGCGCCGCCTGCGCGAGCGCAGCCTGCAGCTGTTTGTGCCGCGAAATGTCGCGAATCGCGCTCACCGTGCCGACGACCTTGCCATCCTCGTCGGTGATCGCGCGCGTATGGCTTTCGCACCACAGCATCGTCCCGTCAGCCTTGCGCCCGCGATATTCGACGATGAAGGTCGCCGCCGGGTTCGCAAGCGCGTCGCGGATGGTCTTGGTCACGATCGGCAGATCCTCGGACTGCACGAGCGTTCCGGCCGCGACGCCGATCAGGTCAGCCGGTTCATAGCCCGCCAGCGGGAGGATCGAGGCGGAGGCATAATCGATCACGCCCGCGACGGTCTGCGTCAGAATGATATCGGTCGATTTGTCGGTGATCAGGCGATAGCGCGCTTCGCTCGCGCGCAGCGCGACCACGAGTCGCCTGCGCTGGTTGAGCTCGGCCGCGATCAGCAAGGTCATGACGACCGCGGTCGCCAGATAGAATTGCAGGAACAGCACGCGTTCGTACGTGCCGCCGCTGATCATGCGGATCGGGCCGCTCCCGCCGATCGTGAACGTCGCGCCGATCGTCGCGAGGATCACGATCGTGATCGCGCCGCCGATCCGGCCGAAGCGGAACGCCGCGATCATCAGCGGGAGGAGCGGCACGAACAGCAGCGGAAACGTCTCCTGGCCGAAAACGAGCCGCGTCACCGCGATCGTCACCAAGATCAGCCCCGCGCCCTCGAGCTTGCGTGCCAAGCGCATACGCGCGATCCCGGCGAACATCTCGCCATTGAGCGCGAGCAGCACGACCGGTGCGAGCGTGAGATTGCCGAGCGCGTGGCCGAGATACCAGCTCAGCCAGTTGCTGGCGAAACCCGTCGGCGTCGCCAGCGCGATCGTCGCCGCACCGCCGATCCCGGAGACTGCGGGCGCGATCCCGCCCGCCACCGCGATGAACAGGAAGACGCCGCGCAGCGATCCGAGATCGGCCCCGCTGCCGCGCCCGCGCCGCAACAGCCATGCCGCGAGGATCGCTTCGCCGATCGTGCATGCGGTGACGAGTGGCGCATAGCCATAGCCGATCCCGAACTGCCCCGTCGCCACGACGCCCCCGATCATCGCGGCCGTCACCGGCAAGAGCCAGGCGCGGGGCGACCGCACCACCAGTTCGACGATCAGGATCGCGGTGGCGAACCACAGGCAGGCGGGTCCGCCGCCGAAGCGCGTGAAGCGGATCGCCGCAGCGGAGGCCGCAAAAACGAGCATGCCGATCAGCACCGCACGAATGACGGACCGAAAGGAGAACGTAACGCGGAACTCGGCCAACATAAGTCAAGCCTACGCGCTGTGGACCCAAGAAGACACCGGCAATCGCGGCTAAAATCCGGTAAGCAGGCTCTCGACATTGGCACCGAGCGCGTCGAGCGCATAGCCGCCTTCCATCGCGATCACGCAGGGCCAGCCACAGGCCGCAATGTCGCGCGCGAGCACCGCATAATCTGCGCTGGTCAGCTTGAAGTGCGAGATCGGGTCGCCCTCCCACGTGTCCGCGCCGAAGCTCAGCACGAGCAGATCGGGCGCGAATCGCGTGATCGCATCGAGCGCCACGCCTTGCGCGCGGCGGAACGGGTCGAGCGTCGTGCCGTGCGGCAGCGGCAGGTTGAGCGACGCCCCGCGCCCGTCGCCGTCGCCGGTCTCGTCGGCATGGCCCCAATAGAAGGGATAGTCGGTCGCGGGATCGGCATGGATGCTCGCGTAGAACACGTCGCCGCGCTCCCAGAAGATGTCCTGCGTGCCGTTGCCGTGGTGATAATCGATATCGAGGATCGCGACGCGCCGCGCCCCGGCATCGCGCGCCGCCTGCGCGGCGATCGCGGCGGTGTTGAGGTAACAATAGCCGCCATAATAATCCGCCCCGGCATGATGGCCCGGCGGCCGGCATAAAGCGAAGGCGGCGCGGTCGCCGTCGAGCACCGCGTGCGTCGCGGCGAGCACGCTTTGCGCGCTCCAATAGGCGGCATCCCAGGTCTGCGCGGTGAGCGGGGTCGAGGCGTCGAAACTGTAGCGCCCGATCTGCCCGTCGATCCGATCGAGCTTGAGCGCGCGTCGGCCGACGATTGGCCAGACATAGCCCATCGCGTCGCCGGGCCGCCCCGCCGCCGCCCAGCGCGCGGGGGCTTCGCGCAGGAAAGCGAGATAGTCGGGGGTGTGGACTGCCGCGATCGCCGCCATGCCGTGATCGCGCGGCGCCTCGGCCCCGCCGATCGCCTCCGCGATCCGCTGCGCGCGCGACGGTGTCTCGGCATAAGCGGTAAAGCCGCCATTGTGCAGTTCGCGCGCCGGCGCATGGCCAAGCTGCGCGGGCGAGAAGAAATTACGCATGCGTCCTCCGTACCGGCCAATAGCGCAGGATGAGAAAGCCCGCGATCGCCGAGACGATCGAACCTGCGAGCACGCCGATCTTCACTTCGTCCTGCAGATGCGGGCTGTCAGGGAAGCCGAGCCCGCCGATGAACAAGCTCATCGTGAAGCCGATCCCGGCGATCAGCGCGACGCCGTAGAGCTGGATCCAGCGCATCCCCTTGGGGCGCTGCGCGATCCCGAGCCGCTCGGCGAGCGCGACGCCCCCCATGATTCCCGCTTGCTTGCCGAGGAACAGCCCGCCCGCAATGCCGAGCACGAGCGGATCGCCGAGCGTGGCGAGACTCACGCCGCCAAGCGATACACCGGCATTGGCGAGCGCGAACAACGGCACGATGCCGAACGCCACCCACGGGCTCAGCGCATGTTCGAGCCGATGGAGCGGCGAATGTACGTCGTCGGGCGCGCCGGGCGAGCGCGTGATCGGGATCATCGTCGCGGCGAGCACACCCGCGATCGTCGCATGGACGCCCGACAGCAGGATCAGCCACCAGAGCGCGGCAAAGCCGATCAGATATGGCCACAGCGCCCATACGCGGCGCTGCTTCAAGGTGAACATCACCAGCAATACGCCGACCGCACCGCCAAGCGCGATCCAGTCGATGCCGTGGCTGTAGGCGAGCGCGATGATCGCGACCGCGCCGCAATCGTCGACGATCGCGACCGTCGTCAGAAACAGTTTCAGCGCGGGCGGCACGCGGCTGCCGAGCAAGGCAAGCACGCCGATCGCAAAGGCGATGTCGGTCGCCGCCGGGATCGCCCAGCCGGGTCGCAAGTCCGCGGCGCCACCGGTGATCGCGAGATAGACCAAGGCGGGCACCGCCATCCCCGCCGCCGCCGCGATGATCGGCAAGCGCCGCCGCGCCGGGCTCGCCAATTGCCCGTCGATCAGCTCGCGCTTGATCTCGAGCCCGACGAGCAGGAAGAACACCGCCATCAGGCCGTCATTGATCCACAGATGGACCGTCATCGGGCCGATCGCCGGCGCCAGCGTCGGGCCGGTGGCATGGTGGAGCAGCGCGAAATAGGACTCGGCGAGCGGCGAATTGGCGACGATCAGCGCCAGCGCCGCGGTCGCCATCAAGACAATCCCGCCCGCCGCCTCTTGATGCAGAAAGGTGCGGAGCGCCGACCGCACGGTGCGGAACGGCGCAGAGGCTTTGCGCTTGGTCATCGCGCCACCCTATCGCCGCGCCGCACAAAGACCAGCGGGATCGGCCCGCGCCGACCCCGCGCCGACCCCGCGCCGACCCCGCATCGCCGCAAGTACGCTTAGCGAGCGAGCGCCTCGGCGATCAGTTTGCGCGTATTCTCGACCCCGTAGAGCGCAATGAAGCTCCCCATCCGCGGCCCCTGGCTCGATCCGAGCAGCGTCTCGTACAAGGCCCCGAACCAGGCACGCAGCGGATCGAAGCCGCCTTCGTTTCCGATCGCATAGACGATGTTCTGCAGATCGACCGCGGAGCTGTCGGCCTGCACCGCAGCGAGCTCACGGTCGAGCCGTTCGAGCGCTGCGACCTCGATCCCCTCGGGCTTGCGGCGCTGGAGCGTCGGCGCAACGTAATCGCGGTTGTACGCCAGCGCATGGCCGATCAGCGCGTCGAGCTCGGGCGTGATGGCGCCCTCGACATAGTTGCTGAGATAGCCGTGGACCTGTTCCGCGGTCGCGCCCGCGCCGAGCACGCCGACGAGATTGAGCAGCAGGCCGAAAGTGACCGGCGGGTTCGTCCCCGGCACGTCGCCGTCATGGATGTGGTGCACCGGATTGCCGAGCTTCTGCTCGACCGGCTGCGCGGCGTAGCTGGCGCGGAACTGGAAATAATCGTCCACCGCGCGCGGGATGACGCCGATATGCAGCTGCTTGGCCTTTTTGGGCTCGCGATACGCGAAGAACGACAGGCTCTCCTGCGTCCCGTAATCGAGCCACTGCTCGAGCGTCAGGCCATTGCCCTTCGACTTGGAGATCTTCTCGCCCTTTTCGTCGAGGAACATCTCGTAGATCAGCCCCTCGGGCGGGCGACCGCCGAGCACGCGCGCGATCTTGCCCGACTGCACGCCGCTGTCGATCAGATCCTTGCCGTACATCTCGTAATCGACGCCGAGCGCGACCCAGCGCATCGCCCAGTCGACCTTCCACTGCAGCTTGGCGTGGCCACCGAGCACCGATTGCACGAGCACCTCGCCGTCGCTGTCGGTGAAGCGGATCGTGCCCTCCTCGACATTGACCACCTCGACCGGGACTTGCAGCACGATGCCGGTCTTGGGGCTGATCGGCAGGATCGGCGAATAGGTCGCGGCGCGCTCCTTGCGCAGCGTCGGCAGCATCACGCCCATGATCCCGGCGTAATGGCGCAGCACGCCCTTGAGCGCATCGTCGAACACGCCCGCTTCATATTGCGAGGCCGACGAGATGAACTCATACTCGAAACCGAAGCGATCGAGGAAATCGCGCAGCATCGCGTTGTTGTGTGCAGCGAAGCTCTCGAACTTCTCGAACGGATCGGGAATTCGGCTGAGCGGCTTGCCGAGATGCTCGGTCAGCATCGCTTGGTTCGGGACATTGTCGGGCACCTTGCGCAGGCCGTCCATGTCATCGCTGAACTCGATGAGCCGGGTCGGCGCGTCGGACAGCGTCTGGAACGCGTGGCGCACCATCGTCGTGCGCAGCACTTCGTTGAAGGTGCCGATATGCGGCAGGCCCGAGGGACCATAGCCCGTCTCGAAGATGACGGGCTGGTTGCCCGGCTTGCCATCGGGATAGCGCTTGAGCAGCTTGCGCGCTTCCTCATACGGCCAGGCCTTGGAATCGAATGCGGCGGTGCGGAGGGCTGTGTCGGTCATATGCGCACGCGTTTGACGCTTTAGTGCGGGAAGCGCAAATGCTATGGTTAGCCCATGAATATGCCGCCGTCCCTGACCGAGCCGCATCGCCTGAAGCTCCGCATCGAGGATTTTACCATCCTCGATCGCGCGGGCGTGTTTGACGCGTACGGCAAGGTCGAATTGATCGACGGGGTGATCGAGGTCATGAACGCGGAATTCCGGCGGCACAATCATATCAAGAACGACCTGACCTATCGTCTGCGGAGTGCGCTAGCTGCGTTAGGCTCGCCTTATAAGGCGTTTTGCGAAGCATCGCTCGCGCTGTCGGAACACAACCTGTTGCAGCCCGATATCATCGTCGCGATCGGCGGGACGGACTCGCGCTATTATGAGATCGACGACCTTGCGATCGTCATCGAGGTGGCCGACAGCACAGCTGTGCGCGATCTCGGCCTGAAGTGCGCGATGTATGCGGCGCAGGGCGTGTCCGAATATTGGGTCGTGGCCTTGCCGACCGGCGAGGTGCACCAGTTCTGGGAGCCGGGAGTGGACGGCTTCGCCGCGCGACGCACGGTGCCGTTCGAGGGCGAACTGACCAGTGCAACCATGTCGGAGCTGACGATCGACGGACGGGGCATCCTATAGCGCTCAACGGTGCTTCCACAGAGCGCTTCCCCGGCGAAGGCCGGGGCCCAGTCGTGGCACGATTGCAAGCGGGCGTTGCGCACGAAGACTGCGACCTTCGCTCCTGGGCCCCGGCCTTCGCCGGGGAAGCGGCATAGGAAAGGGTATAAACCCGGCAATCCGACCCCTCCAACGTTGCCATTCCGTTCCCGCCACGCGATATACCCAGCGTGACCGCGCTCCCCTACCCCGCGCTCCATGCGAGCCACAGCGGCATCTGGATCGCCGATGCCGAAGGCACGCGACCGATCGGACGCGGCGAGGCGATCCGCATTGCCGCCGATACCCCCGTCATCCTGCTCAATGCTGCGCTGATCGGGCAGCGGCTCGGCTATGCCGACCTGTCGGGGCTCGACCTGCTCGAACTGTTCGCCTTCCTGTGCCCCGCGCGCTTCATGGTGCCGACGCCGCGCGGCTTAGCGCGCGTTGCAGGGCTGGAAGCGCCGAGCGAGGATGGCGAGATCGCCGCCTTCCTGCGTGACGCCGCGGTGGCGCTGCTCGGCATGACCGAGCCCCGCACCGACTGGCCCGAGCGCGAGGGCGCATGGACCGCGGCGCAGTCGCTGTTCAAACTGCGCTGGACCTGGGCGCCGATCCTCGCGCAGCGGCTTAAGACCCCCGACGTCGCCGAACGGTGGCTGTTCTCGAAACTCGGCGAATGGTCCGAAGGCGCACCGCGCCCACAGCCGCGCACCGTAACGCTCGATGCCGACGAGACCCAGGCGCGGCTTGCGCGACTGACGGGCAGCGCCGCCGAGCAACGCTCAGGCCAACGCGCCTATGCCCAGGCCGCGCGCGAGGCGTTCGCCCCGCGCATGGCGCACGGCGCACCCAACATGGTGCTTGCGGAGGCCGGCACCGGCATCGGCAAGACGCTCGGCTATCTCGCACCCGCCTCGCTCTGGGCCGAGAAGGCCGATGGCGCGGTGTGGGTATCGACCTTCACCAAGGCGCTGCAACGCCAATTGGGCCATGAAAGCGCACGCCTCTTCCCCGACGCCGCGACGCGCCGCGCGAAAGTCGTCACGCGCAAGGGGCGCGAGAATTACCTGTGCCTGCTCAATCTCGAAGATGCGCTGCAGGGCGGTTTCGCCGGCCGCGCCGCGATCCTCGCGCAGCTGGTCGCGCGCTGGGCGGCGTATAGCGCCGATGGCGACATGGTCGGCGGCGATCTGCCCGGCTGGCTCCCCACGCTGTTCCGCCGCAACGGCGCGACCGCGCTGACCGACCGGCGCGGCGAGTGCGTCTATGCCGGCTGCCCGCATTACCGGAAGTGCTTCATCGAAAAGGCCGCGCGCGCCAGCGCCGATGCCGATCTCGTCATCGCCAACCATGCGCTGGTGATGGTCAACGCCGCGCGCGGGCGCGAATCGACCACGCGTCCGACGCGCTACGTGTTCGACGAGGGCCATCACCTGTTCGATGCCGCCGATGCGATGTTCTCGACCGCGCTGACCGGCTCCGAGACGATCGAACTCCGCCGCTGGGTGCTCGGCCCCGAATCGGGCGGACGTGGGCGGCGGCGCGGGCTTGCCGCGCGTCTTTCCGACGTGGCGAGCTATGACGAGGGCGGCGCACGCGCGATCGCCGATGCGGTGGCGGCGGCGCAGGGCCTGGCGAGCGACGGCTGGCTCCAGCGGATCGGCGAAGGCGCGCCTTTCGGCCCGATCGAGACGCTGCTCGCGGCCGTCCGCGGCCTGACCTACGCGCGCGCCGAGGCAGAAGGCGATGCGGGCTATGCGCTCGAGACCGAACTCGCCGAGCCCGACCCCGGGCTGGTTGAAGCCGCGGGCCCCGCCGCGCATGCGCTCGATGCGCTCGTCCGGCCACTCGTCGCGCTCGGACGCCGGCTCGAGGCGGTGCTCGAGGAAGGGCCCGACTGGATGGACGGCCAGGCGCGCGCGCGGATCGAAGGTGCTGTCGCCTCGCTCGGCTGGCGCGCCGAGACGGTCGCGGCATGGCTGTCGCTGCTTGCCCGAATCGGCGGGCCGGCCTCGCCCGATTTTGTCGACTGGCTTGCGGTCGACCGCGTCGAGGGGCGCGAATACGATATCGGCCTTCACCGCCACTGGCTCGACCCGACGCGGCCCTTCGCCGAAACCGTGCTCAAGCAAGCGCACGGCGTGCTCATCACCTCGGCGACGCTGCGCGGCGGCGGGACCGATGGCGAGGAAGGCTGGGGCGTCGCCGAGTCGCGCACTGGCGCCAACCATCTGTTGCGCGGCGCGAGCCGCTTCGCCGCGACATCGCCGTTCAACTATGCCGATCAGGCCGAAGTGCTGATCGTCACCGACGTCAAGCGCGGCGACATGGGCGCGCTCGCCAACGCCTATGCCAAGCTTGGCGTCGCGAGCGGCGGCGGGATGCTCGGGCTGTTCACCGCGATCCGGCGGCTGCGCGGCGTCCATGCCCGCATCGCCGACCGCCTCGCGCGCGAGGGGCTGCCGCTCTATGCGCAGCATGTCGACCCGATCGACACCGGCACCCTGGTCGACATCTTCCGCGACGATCCCGCCGCCTCGCTGCTCGGCACCGATGCCTTGCGCGACGGGGTTGACGTGCCCGGCCGCTCGCTGCGACTCGTCGTGCTCGAGGGCGTGCCGTGGCCCAAGCCGACCGTGCTTCACGCCGCACGGCGGCTCGCCGGAGGCGGCAGCCGCTATGACGACCGGATCGTCCGCGCGCGCATGGCGCAGGCGTTCGGCCGGCTGATCCGCCGCGCCGACGACCACGGGCTGTTCGTCCTGCTTTCCGCCGCAATGCCGTCGCGCCTGCTCAGCGCGTTCCCGCCGGGGGTGAAGATCACGCGCTGTACGCTCGACGAAGCGGTCGCGCGCGCGGGAGCGCTTCCCTCCGCCGTGCAAACGGGGCATGAGGCGCGCGAACCCGCCTGACGGAGACTTTAGCATGACCGCCGGCACCAAGACGCTGACGCTGCTCCGCCACGCCAAATCGGGCTGGGACGATCCCGCTTTGCGCGATTACGATCGCGGGCTCAACGCCAAGGGCAAGCGTGCGGCGGCGCTGATCGGTGGCCATCTGCGCAATGCCGCCGGCGTGTTCGACCATGTCGTCGCTTCGCCCGCAGTGCGGGTCGTCGAGACGCTCGAACAGGTCGAGAGCAGCTATGGCCGCACGCTCGCGCCTCATTTTGACCGGCGCATCTACCTCGCCTCGGCAGTGACCTTGCTCGATATCATCCACGAAGCGCCCGCCGAGGCGGTGCACCTCCTGCTCGTCGGGCACAATCCCGGGCTCGAGGATCTCGCGATGCTGCTCGTTCCCGATTCAGACGAACCGTTGCGCGTCGCGCTCGAGGCGAAATATCCGACCGCGACGATCGCCGAGATCAGCTTCGCGGGCGAATGGGCGACGCTTGCCGGCGGGAGCGGACGGCTGACGCGCTTCGTCCGCCCGCGCGATCTCGATCCGACGCTCGGACCCGACGAGGACTGAGCCTCACACCTTCCCGAACAAGCCCTTCAACCCCGCCAGCGCACCCGCGGGCTTGGCCTCTTCCTCGCTGATCACGCCCGCTGCGCGCAACGCCGCCGCGGCATTGGGCCCGCGCGGGAACGGATCGAGCGCGAGCGCCATCGTTTCCGCCGCCGCTTCGCCGAGGTCGATCGCCGCGCCATCATACGGCATCGTATCGAGCGCATCGAGATCGAGCTCGATCTCCTCCTCGGCGGCAGCCTCCTGTTCGGTGACGAAGCGCAACGCGACATCCTCCGACACGCTTTGCGGCAAGGGCTCGTCGGTCACCGAACACGCCTGGACGACCGCCGCGCTGACCGCGCCGCGCGCGACGATCCCCGCCGCATCGCGCTTGACCCGAAACGTCGCCTCGAGCCGGTCGACCGACACCAGACCGAATCGCGCTGCCAGCGCGGCGCGCTCGGCCTCGCTCGCGGTGATCGCGATGCTGCGCTCGCCCTCGCCGATCGTGTCGATCCGCTCCAGCCGCGAAAATTCGGGGGTGCTCATGCAATATCTCCTGCGATCACCGACTCGGTCGGTCGGGCCGCCAGCGCGTCGCGGAGCGCGAACAAGGCGGCCTCGGTATGGGCGATCGCGGCGGCATCGGGCAGGCCGCTGCGGTACAGGTTGCGCGCAAGCGCCGGGTGGAGGTCGCCCGCCGCCAGCCCGTCGCGATACGCGCCGAGCCGCCCGCCGAGCATCCCCATCATCTTGCCGATATGCTTGCCGACGCCGATGTCACCGACCCCGCTTTCGCGCAATTGCCCGTCCATGTCGGTGACGAAACGCTCGGTCAGCCGCGCGCTTGCCGGGCCGGCCTCTGGAACGTCCTCGAGCCGCAGCAGCACGAGCGACAGCACCGCCGCGACCATGTCGAACCGGCCGTCGAGCGTGTCGGGAACACCGCCCGATTCATACCAATGCGGCGCGCGTGCCAGCGCGATCACCCGATCATAGAGCAGCATCGCGGTATCGTCGGGCGTCCGCCCCAGCAGCTTCGAAAACCAGCCCAAATCTCTCGTGTCCCTTCGCGCCCTTGTTTGGTCGCCTTTCCCGGCATATTGAGGCTTCGTGTCCGCGGGTGCAATGCGTCGTGGCCAGCTTTGGTGCCTTGGAGAGTGTCGATGAGCCTTAAGTCCGTCCGCCAGTTGACGGCTGCCGCCCTCCTCGCATCGTGCGTGTTCGGGGCGAGCGCCTGCGTGCCGCTCAAGTCGCACCAGGGCTATGTCATCGATGCCGATCTCGTGAACTCGGTCCAGGCCGGCACCGACAATCGCCAGTCGGTGCTCGCGACGCTCGGCAAGCCGAGCTTCACTTCCGAATTCAACCAGGGCGACTGGTATTACGTGTCGCGCGAGACGCGCAATTTCGCGTACAACAACCCCAAGGTCCGCGAGCAGACGACGCTGCGCATCAGTTTCGACGAGAAGGGCAATGTCACCGCGGTGCGCAAATCGGGCGTCGAGCAAGTCGCGTCGATCAGCCCGTCGGGCAAGACCACGCCGACGCTCGGCAAGAAGCGCAGCTTCTTCGACGAACTGTTCGGCAATATCGGCACCGTTGGCGCGGTCGGCGGCGGTCAGGGCGGCCAGAGCAACACCGGTGGCGGTCGCGATACGCCGTAACCGGCACGTCGCTTCCTGACGGATTGCTGACAAGCGCATTCGCATTCCGTTCAGTCGCGCGCTGCCACAACACGCTCCATGGCCCGGCCGTTCTTTGGCCCGCCGGAATATGGAGGATACAGTGCGTAAACTCATTCTCACCGCTTTGATGGCGGCGACCTTGGTTCCCGTCGCTGCAAGCGCGCAGTCGAACGAAGAGCTGCGACGCGACCGTCGCGACATCCGCCAGGAGCAGCGTGACCTGCAGGAGGCGCGGATGCGCGGCGACCGCCGTGACATTCGCGACCAACGCGAGGACGTTCGCGACGCGCGCCAGGAATATCGCGAGGATCTGCGCGATCGCGACCGCGCCTGGGGCCGCGACGACTGGCGTGGCTGGCGTGACCGCAACCCGAACTATTATGCCCGCGGCAATTGGAACGCCCCGTTCCGCTACACTGCCTTCCGCCCGGGTCTGCGCATCGCACCGGCGTATTATGGCGGCCGCTACATCATCGCCGATCCGTGGCGCTATCGCCTGCCACGCGCCGGCTGGGGCCAGCAATGGGTGCGGCACTATAACGACGTGATCCTCGTCGACACGCGTCGCGGCTATGTCGTCCAGGTGATCCGCGGCTTCTACCGCTAAGACTGTTCGTCACGGGCGGCGGCCGTCTCCGAAAGGGGGCGGCCGTCGTTTTTTCAGCGGATCGTGAAAAGCACCTGATCGACCACGCGCCCGGCGACATCGGTCAGCCGCAGCCGGTGGAGCCCCGGTCCAGCGATGATCTGCGGCTGCGAATCGGCCGCCCCGAGATCGGTCTTGTCGAGCCACAGCCGATGCGCCGTCACCGCCCCCGACACGTCGACCGAGAGCCGCTGCCGATCGGACGGAATGTCGGGGTCGATCGCATAGACGCTGCCCGACACCGGGTTGGTGATCCGCGGGCGGCGCGATTCGGCGGGCGCGACCGCGATCTGCGTCTGTCCCGTTCCGGCGAGAAAATATTCGGTGCGCGGCTGCTCGATCGCGTTCCCGAAGGTGATCGCGCGCGCTTCGATCCCCGTCGGGCGCGGCGGCGGGCTGCTGCGCGTCTCGGCGTTGAGCGCGAGCATGATGTCGCGCCACACCGGCGCCGCACCGCTGACCCCGGAGACCGCGCGCATCGAATCGCCCTCGAGATTGCCGACCCAAACGGCAACCGTGTATTCTTGCGTGAAGCCGATGCACCAATTGTCGCGCAGCGCCTTGCTCGTCCCCGTCTTCACCGCTGCCCAGAAGGGCAGGTGCAGCGCCGAATCGAGGCCGAAGGTCACCGCGCGGGCATTCGAATCGGCCATCATGTCGGCGACGAGCCACGCCGCCTGCGGTGTCGTGATGGCGTGCGGCGATTCGCGGGGCGCATCGAGCGTCAGCCGCAGCGGCGACCAGCGGCCGGCCTGCTCCAGGCTGCGATAGGCGGCGGCCTGTTCGAGCAAGGTCACCTCGGCCGAACCGAGCGCGAGCGAGAAGCCGTAATAATCGCCATCCTCGACCAGCCCGCGATACCCCGTGTCCCATAGCCGGTCGCGAAACGCGTCGACGCCCACGAGCAGCAACGTGCGCACCGCGGGCACGTTGAGCGACCCCGCCAGCGCGGCGCGCGCCGACACCGGCCCCTTGAAGCCGCGATCGTAATTTTGCGGGACGTAGAGCCCCGAGGCGGTGTCGAGCTGGACCGGCGAATCGTCGAGGATCGAGGCCGGGGTCAGATAGCCCTTCTCGATCGCCTGCGCGTAGAGGAAGGGTTTCAGCGTCGATCCGGCCTGGCGATAGCTGTTCGCGCCGTCGACCGCGGGCGCGGTCGAGGCGCCGCCGATCCCGCCGACATAGGCGAGCACGTCGCCGCTTGCATTGTCGATCACCACCGCCGCGCCGTCGCGCGCGCGCGCGCCGCCGAGGCCCTGCAACTGGCGTTTGAGCGCGACGATCGCGAGGCTCTGAATGCGGCGGTCGAGCGTGGTGGTGACCTTGAGCCCGGGTTTGGTCAGCAAGCGGTCGGAGAGATGCGGCGCGAGGCCGGGGTCGAGCTGAAGGCTGCGCGCCGGGCCGAGCATCGACGCCGCCTCGCCCGCAAAGCGCGCGCAATCGCGCTCGTGGCTGACCGCGCAGGCGCGCCGCGCGACGCTCGCAGGGTCGGCCTGCGGATCGGGGAGGAGCGCGGCGAGCAACAGCGCATCGTCGCGTGCGAGCGCATCGGGGGTCTTGCCGAACAGCCCGAGCGCCGCCGCGCCGATCCCCTGCGCCTCGCCGCGGAAACCAGCGAGGTTGAGATAGGCCTCGAGGATCTCGTCCTTCGACCAATGCGATTCGAGCGCCCAGGCAGCGCGCATCTGGCGGAGCTTGTCCCACAAATGGCGCTGCCCCGGCGTCGCGAGATCGGGCGCGAGGAAGCCAGCGACCTGCATCGACAGCGTGCTGGCGCCGCGCGCGCGCGTTCCCTGTGCGCGGTCGCGCGCGACGCCGAGCAAGGCGAGCCAGTCGACGCCGCCATGATGGAAGAAGCGGCGGTCCTCGACGCCGACAATCGTTTCGCGCGTGACGGCGGAAACGTGCGGCAGCGGTGTCCAGGCGAGGCGGCGCGCGGCGAAATCGACGCGCGCGCTGTCGATCAGCGCGCCGTTGCGATCGTAGAGCCACGCCTCGGACGGGTGCCAAGCGGCGCGAACCTGCGCATAGCCGGGGAGTGGCGGGGGAAGCGTGGCAAAGTCGATCGCGACGAAGGCGAAGAGCGCGACGACCAGCGCGGTGACGATCGCGCCGGTGCGGGTCTTGAACCCCGCCCAAACGCGTTCGCTTCCCCGGCGCAGGCCGGGGCCCAGGAGCGACGCACGGCGCAGGAGGGTGCTGTACTCGATCAACGCAACGGCCCGCTACTCGGCCCCGGCCTCCGCCGGGGAAGGGAAGGAAAGAAGAAGGAAGATGGGATCAGCGCTGCACCACCGTCACCGGCGCGAGCGGCAGCTGCGCGCGGATCGCGGGCGAATACATCGCCTCGACCCGGCTCGGCGGCAGGTTGAAGCGCCCTGTCCCGTTCAACCGCAGCATGTACGACGCGCTGAACGCCCCGCGCGGCACCCAGCCATAATAGGCCCGCCACGCGTCGTTGCGCTTCTCGACATAGGCCGGAACCACCCCCACCTGTACGTCCCACAGCTTGCCATCGGCATCGCGCGCCTGGAACTTGGCGCCCGGCCCGGCCTGCGCCTGCCCAGCCAAGATCTGCGATTGTCCGCCGAGATCGCCGATGATCGTCGCACCCGCCGGGATCGGATCGTTGATCACCACCCAGTTGCGCTCGGCGCTCGCCTTGACGGTGATCGTCACCTTCACGACGTCGCCGCGCGTCAGCACGCCCTTGGTGCGCGCCTGCACCACCTCGACACTCCGCTGCATCTCATAGCCCGCGAACAGCGGCTTGGTCAGCGGCACCGCCGCCGAGATCGAGACGTTCGCCCACGGCCCGGCGCCGCCGCTCGATTGCGACAATTTGAGCGGGGTCAGCACAGCCGGCAGCTGGAAGGTCGCCGTTCGCGCGGTCGTCGCCAGCGGCCAGGCCTTGCTGATCGTCTGCCCGCCCAAGCCCAGCGTCGTATTCCCGACGATCGCGCTTGCCGGAAAGAGCGCGGCGAACTTGCGCGCCGCGATCGTACCCCAGGCGTTGGCGGTCGTCGTGTCCCAGCGGCCATGCGACTGGCGCAGCGCGACGCCGACCATCATCTTGGCCGCCTCGTCCTGCCAGCCGGGCCGGCCGAGCGTCGCAATCACCGTCTTGATCGAGGCTTCGTCGCCCGACGACATCAGCCACCACGGCTGGTTGCTGCTGTCCGACAGATCGAGCCGCGTGCCCTCATAGACGATCCGGGTACGCAACTGCGCCTCGCCCGCGGCCTTGAGCGCATTGGCGTTGGCGAGCCCCGCGACATGATCGAGCGCGACGAGATAATCAGCCAGCAGCGCAGTCGGCATTTCCTTCGGGATCATGCTCAACTGCCCGAGCATCGCCGGCGTCGCCGCCCCCGCACGCGCGAGCGCGTTGAAGGCGTAGACGCGCTGGAGCCGGACATCGCCATATTCCTCGTGGCGCAGTCGCCCATCGAGCACGGCCTTGAGCCCCTCGATCATCTTCGCGCGCGGGCCCTCGGGGATCGGCAGGCCGGCTTCCGACGTCATCGCCAACACATAAGCGGTAAGCGCCTCGGAGCCCGTCAGGCTGCCCGACGGCCAGTAGCGCAGCAAGCCGTCATCGGCCTGATACGCCGGGATATCGCTCGCGAGCCTTTGCCACAGCGCCGCATCGCCGAGCGCCACCGCGCGCGACAGCTGCTGTTCGAAGCAATTATACGGATAGCGCGCCATGAAATCGCGCACCCCGGCAAGCGGCGGCGCGAGCGTGTCGTCGAGCCGGATGTCGACCGTCCCGCGCCCCGCGATCGCCCCCATCGGCGGCTGGATCGGGATCGTCGTCTCGCCGCCGACGCGCGCGAGCGTCCCCGCCCACACTTCGAGCGGGTAGAGCGGCGTCACCGCCTGGTTGACGGTGATCTGGTCGACCGCCTTGCCGTCGGCCGAGCGCGCGCTGACGTGCCAGCGCAACGCGTCGAGATTGGCGGGCGCGGTCAGGTTCCACGCGACCGGCATCGCGCCGCCCGCCGGGATCGTCACCGTCAGCGGCTTGCCCTGTGCGATCGCGGGCATGAGGTCGACGCTCGCCGTTACCGTCATCGGTCTGTCCGAGCCGTTGCGCAGCGTGAAGCTCGATGCATAGAAGTCGCCGGTCCGCACCACCGGCGCGATGCCGGCGAAGATCGACAGGTCCTGCGCGGTGCGCACGCTCGCCATGCCGGTGCCGTAGAGCTGCGACCCATCGGTGGCGATCGCCACCAGCTTGAACGAGGAGAGCGCGTCGGACAGCGTCACCGGAATCCGGGCGTGACCATTCTGGTCGAGCGCGACGCGGCCCTTCCACAGGATCACCGGCTGGAAATTCTCGCGGTTGAGCCCCGACGAATCGCCGCCGCCACCGCCGCCGGCCTCGACCGCCTTCTTGCCGTAATGGCGCTTGCCCACGACCTGCGTCTGCGCGGTCGAGGTGAGCACCGCGAGCGGGCGCTCGCCCATCACCGCGGTCAGCACGTCCCAGCTGTCGTTGGGCGCGAGCTGGAGCAGCGCTTCGTCGACGGCGGCGAAGGCGACGTCGGCGGTGCGCACCGGCTTGCCGTCTGGCCCGTTCACCTGGACGTCGACTTGCGCCACGTCGCGCGCGGCGTAACGAGCCTTGTCGGCTTTGACCGCGACCTGGAGCTGGTGCGCTTCCCAGCCGACCTTCACCTTGGCGATGCCGATGCGGTAGCTCGGCTTGGCGAGATCGACCAGCGCGGTCGGCTCCTGCCCCTCGGGCGGATCGCTCGACAGCCCAACCGAGCGCGCGAGGCCGTGGAGCCAGCTCCAGATCCCGCTCTCGGTACGGCCGCGCACGACCATCACCGAGACGAACACGTCGGGCGCGTACGAGCCCGGCATCTTCACCTCGACCACCGGGTCCGCCCCGCTGAGTTCGGTGACGTAGCTCGCAAGCACGCCCTCGCGCTCGACGGTGACGAGCGCGGTCGCCTGGCGGAACGGCATGCGCACCTGGAAACGCGCGGTCTCGCCCGCTTTGTAGGCGAGCTTTTCGGGGACGACGTCCATCCGGTCGCCATTGTCGCCGCCGAACCACCAATCGTCCTTGCCGGCGAGCCACACGCTCTGCGTCGCGCGCGCTTCGTTGCCCGCGGCGTCCTTGGTGGTCGCGACCGCATAGACTTCGCCCGAGATGCCGGGGTCGAGCTTGCACGTCGCCAGCCCCTGCGCGTCGGTCGTCGCGCTGCAGGTCTGGCTGAGCTTCTCGGTCTTCATGCGGTTGTCGTACGCATAGAAACCGCCGATCAGCCGGCGCCGCGCGGTGAGGATCTGGCGGCTGTAGAGCGCGACCGAGATCGCCTGGTTGGCGAGCGGCTTGCCCGCGGTGTCGAGGGTGACGAAGCGCAGCCGCAGATCGTCCTGCTTCATCAGCCAGCCGTCGGTCTTGACGCCCAATTGCACCGCGCTCGGGAAGATCGGGATGCGCTTCGAGGCGGTCAGCACTTCGCCATTGGCGTCCTGATAGTCCATCTCGACGAGCATGTCGGTGACGCCGTCGAGCGTCTGCGGGATCGACACCGTCTGCTTGCCGGTGCCATCGCCGCCGAGCGTCGAGGGAAGCGTCTGCGTCGGCGGGAGCGTCGCCTGCTCCTCCTCGCCGTCGCCGTTGAGCGGTTTGGTGCCCTCGACGATCGCCTTGCCGCCGAAGCTGTAGCTTTCGTAGCCGTCGGGCGTGCCCTCATGCGCGAAATAGCCGATTCGCATATCGACCGGCAGGTTCGACGCGCCGCCGCCCGAGAGGTAGCCGACGAACAGGTCGAGCGCGAGGCTGATCGGGCGGATCGCGGCGTCCTTCGGGCCGGTCACGCTCGCGCGCATCGTGGGCAACTTGTATTCGTCGACCTTGAACGACTGGCCGGTCTCGATCGTGCGATTGTCCGCGATCACCGACAGGTCGTAATCGCCCATCGGCGCGCCCGCGGGGGCGGTCCATTCACTTTCGCCGATGCCGTCCGCGTCGATCGTCAGCGGCAGGTCGAACTGCGTGTCCGAACCGCGATGCTGCAGCCGCAGCGTCCCCGTCACGCCCGGCGCAAAGCCGAAGCCGCTCGCCACCGAGGTGCGCAGGATGTGCTTCATATGGACCGTCTCGCCCTGGCGGACGAGCGCGCGGTCGAACACGGTGTGGAGGAACTCGCCGCGTGCCGAATAGCCATAGGGCAGGTCGAAATCATACGGGCGGATGCCCTTGCCCCAATCGGTCAGCGTGAAGCTGAAATCGTCGCCGGCGCGCGCCGAGACCATCAGCGGGCTCGACCCGCCGTCGCACGAGCCGCCGTAAGCTTCGGGCTCAGGCAGCCCTGGCGGCACGTTGAGCCCGCCATTCTTGTCGGTGATGCCGCGCGCGAGCAATTTGCCGGTGCAGCTGTCGGTGACGTGCACCTCGGCATCGGCGACGGGCTTGCCGGTGTCGAGCGCGGTGACCCAGGCGAGGCTCGCCGCGCGGCCCCATTTGAAGTGGACGCTCATATTGGTGACGAGCGCGGCGGTCGCGACATAGCGCGGTGCCTTGCGCCCGAGCAGCGCCTGGCCGAGCACCGGGCTTGCCAGTTCGACGACGTAGAAACCGGGCTTGCCGCCGCCGAGCGGCAGGCCGACGACTTCGAAATCCTTGCCCTTGCCGGGCAAGCCGATCTGCATCGGCGCGCCTTCGCCGGCGAGGATCGACTTGGACCCGGTGTCGTTGATCCGCACCTTCTCCTTGCCGCGCGTTTCCTCGTGACTGGCCTCGTCGTCGGAATGGCCGACGGTGCGCAGCCACTCGGCAATCTTGCCGTCCGAGCCATCGACGCGCAGCGCCTGGCCGCCGATCGTGACGTTGCTGCCCTGCAGCGCGGGCTCGACGTTGCGGACGGTGACGGGCAGCACGCCGCCCTGCTTCGATTCGAGAATGCCGAACGACGCGGCGAATTTGACGAGCGGCGGGGCGGCATCGAAGCGCACGGCTAGCGGGAAGCGCTCGGCGTTCGACAGTGGTCGACCGCTCTCGTCCTTGACGCCCGCCGGCAGCACGACCTTGCCGGTCTGCGCCTGCGGCAGCGGGCTCTTGAAGCCGACCGCGGAAATCGTCGCCTTGGTCTTCGCATCGCCACGCTCTGTGTCAGAGCTCGAGTCGAACAGCGTCGGCGTCAGCACTTTGCCGTCGGCGGTCTCGATGCGGACCTGCTTGGCAAGCTCGCTCGGCACCGGCGCGGAGAAACGCACCCACGCCTTCTCGACCGGGTTGCAACCCGCGGCGGCGTTGACGCGCGAGCATTCGAAGCGCGCGGTGAAGGGTTTGCGCACGCTGAAATCGAAGCGCTGGTCAGTGCCGGCGGTCTTGCCACCAGCGCCAGCGATGCTCGCACCCCACACCAATGCGACGTCGGCGCCGGGCGGCAGCGGGCGGCGGCACTTCAGCGCGGTGACGCCGGCATAGGCCTTCGCGCGATCGGCCGGTGCCGGGATCGCGGCGGGCAAGCCACCGCTCTCGAGGAAACTGCGGACGTTCCAATTCTCGGTGCCCATCTCGCCGAGCAGCTTGCCGGGCAAATCGGTGGGGAGCACGTCGACCGGGATCTTCTCGCCGATCCCCTTGACCGCGCAATAGGCGTTGGCGGCGACCGAGGCGGGGGTGGCGGGCAGATTGGCCGCGACGAGGAAGGTCTGGTCCTCCTCGATCTCGTCCGAATCCCCACCCGGCAGGACCGTGCGCGCGACCGGGCCGCCGGCGTCGACGGTGAACTCGCTCTGGCCGGTCGCGGCATAGCCCGAAACGCTCTTGAGCCCCTTGCGCAGCGCGAACTTGCACGTCGTGCCGCCGGGCAGGCCGCTGGCGAAATCATAGACGAACGTCTGCGGATCGACCCAGCGTCCTTGGCCACCGACCGCGCAGGTCACGTCGAACGGCGCGGCCGCACGCGGATCGCCCAAGGGCACCATCGGCTGGTTGAAGCGCGCGGTAAAACGCTCGATCGCGCCGTCGCCGATACCGGGGGTGGCGAGGATGACCTGCGGGCTCGCATCGCCGAACGCGGCGAACGGGACGCAGACCAAAGCGAGCAAGGCGATTCGGAAACCCAGCTTCATCGCATCTTCCCCCGGAGCCGCTTCGCATCGCCTTATAGGGCGACGCGGCGTGCGAGCACAACGACGGTCCGTCATAGCGCGGCCCCCTTGATTAAACCACGAACTTGTTGGAAAATCACGAAGAACGACTCGGGGAGGGGTGGCTGAAAGGCCAGGGTCGTCGGGGGGAGCCGGTCTTGGGGGCAGGATGGGTCATGTTCGCGATCGATGCGATCGCGCGCGAAACGGTCGTGTTCGCGGCGATCGGTTTCCTCGTCGGCGGCTGTGACGACCTAGCGATCGATATCGGCTGGATCTGGATCACGCTGACTCGCCGCCGCCCCGCTTTGCCGCGGACGCTCGATGCGTATCGGCAAACGCCGCCGCGCTGGATCGCGGTGTTCGTTGCGGCGTGGGACGAGTCGACGGTGATCGGTGCGATGCTGCGCAGCGCGCTCGCGCGGTTCGAGCATGAGGATTACCGCCTGTATGTCGGGACCTACTCAAACGACCGCGCGACGATCGACGCGGTCGCAGCGGTCGCGGCGTGTGATCCGCGCGTACGGCTGGTCATCAACAGCCGCCCCGGACCGACCACCAAAGCCGATTGCCTCAACGCCGTTTGGCGCGCGCTCGAGCGCGACGAAGCGCGTGACGGCGTACCCGTCGCCGCAGTCGTGCTGCATGACGCCGAGGATCTGGTCCACCCCGGCGAGCTGCGCGTTTTCGATGCGCTGATCGGGCGCTATGCCGTTGTCCAGCTCCCGGTGCTGCCGTTGGTCGATCGCGGTGCGCCGCTCGTCTCGGGGCACTATGCCGACGAATTCGCCGATGCACACAGCCGGCAAATGGTGGTGCGCCAGGCGCTCGGGGTCGGGCTTCCGCTCGCCGGGGTCGGCTGTGCGATCGAACGCCAGATGCTCGGTCGGATCGCGGCCGCGCGCGACGGTTTGCCGTTCGACGCGGGCTCGATCGTCGAGGATTACGAACTCGGCTTGCTGATCGCCACGCTCGGCGGACGCGGCGTGCTCGCGCGTGTCCGCGCAGATGGCGAGCTCGTTGCGGTCCGCGCGTATTTCCCGGCGACGGTACCTACCGCGGTACGGCAGAAGGCGCGGTGGATGACGGGCATCGCGCTGGCCGGCTGGGACCGGATCGGCTGGGGGCGCGCGCTCGATTGGCGCGACCATTGGATGCGGATGCGCGATCGGCGCGCACCGCTCGCAGTGCTGGTGCTGTTCGTCGCCTATACCGCTTTTATCGCCTGGGGTGTTGCGTTGGTGGCGCACGCGCTCGCCGGACGGGCGGCGGCGGCGCCCTCCGCGGCGATGCTGGCGCTGCTGCACCTGAACGGCGCGTTGTTGGCCTGGCGGCTCGTCTGGCGCGCGGCCGCGACCGGAGCCGCCTATGGCTGGCGCGAAGCGCTATGGTCCCTGCCGCGCGCGCTGGTCAGCAACTATGTCGCGCTGCTCGCGGCGCGGAGCGCCATGACGGCGTATGTCCGATCGTTGCGCGGCACCGCGCTGCGGTGGGACAAGACCAGCCATGTCTTTCCAGGTGCAATCGAACGGACCGAGCCGGGTTCCGAACGTTGAGCGTTCAAGGACGCGGGCGTCCTCTGCGCTTTCTCGGCGTCCTGGCGGTCGGATGGATCGCGGCGCGGCTCGCGATGGTCTGGCCGCAGCCCGCACCGATCGCAGCGCCATCGCTGATCGCGCGCTCGCTCGGGATCAAACGATCGTCGCTGCCGGTGATGCCGATGCCGATGCCGGGAGCGCATCCCGCGGCGAGTCGGAGTGCGCACATCGCGACACGCGTGCCGGCACTCCGATATCGGGCGCCTCGATACCGGGCACCGCACAATCCTATCGCAGCGCGGTCGCTCGCCCCGTCTCGCCGACCAAGTCCCAACCAGCCGCCGAAGAGCGCCGATGCCCCCCCCGCAGATCGCCTCCTCAGCCACCGCCCCCTGCCCAGCCCCGCCGGCCAAGCTGGTGCCGCACTCGAGCCCAGGTCGACGGCGCTGATTGCGGGTCTGCCCGACAGTGCCGCTATCGCGGTGCCAACGCGTGCGCCCTCGCGCTGGTCGGGCAGTGCCTGGCTTGCCGCGCGCGGCGGGTCAGGGCTCGCGTCCGGCGCACTTGGCGGACAGCTCGGAGGATCGCAGGCCGGCGCTCGGCTGGTCTATGCGCTCGACCGACACCATCGCATCGCGCTTGTCGGCCGCGTGACGTCGCCACTCGGCAGCGGGTTGCGCGAAGCCTCGGTCGGCGTCGAATGGCAACCGACTCGTCTGCCACTGCGCGTCGTCGCCGAGCACCGCTTCGCACTGGCGGGCGGGCAAGGCGGGCCCGGTGTCGGCGTGGTCGGCGGGGTTGGACCGGTGACGGTTTCGCCCGGCATCCGCTTCGAGACCTATGTGCAGGCGGGGCTTATCCGGCGCACACAGACCGAGCTCTATGTCGATGGCGCGGCGCGCGTCACGCATCCGATCGCGACCCTTGGCAAAGTCGGCTTCGATCTCGGGGCGGGCGTATGGGGCGGTGCGCAGCGCGGTGCGACGCGGCTCGACATCGGGCCGTCGCTCGGCGTCGCGCTGCCGCTCGGCAAGCAATCGGTGCGGCTCGCGCTCGACTGGCGCGAGCGCATTGTCGGAGGAGCGCGCCCGGGATCGGGCCCGGCGTTGACGCTCGGCAGCGATTTCTGACACGCCGTGCTTTGCGCACGCTCCCTGAGCGGCTAACGCTGGTGGGCAATGGACATCTACCTGCCCATCGCCAATCTTTCGGTAAACGCGCTCGTGATCGTGCTGCTCGGCGGCGGCGTCGGGCTGTTGTCGGGGATGTTCGGCGTCGGCGGCGGGTTCCTCACGACCCCGCTGCTGATCGTCTATGGCATCCCGCCGACCGTCGCCGCCGCCTCGGCCGCGAGCCAGGTGACCGGCGCGAGCGTCTCGGGCGTGTTCGCGCACGTCCGGCGCAAGGGCGTCGATTTCAAGATGGGGGGCTTCCTCGTCGCGGGCGGGCTGGTCGGCGCGGTGTTCGGCGGCTGGATCTTCCGCTTGCTCCAGGCGAGCGGCCAGATCGATACGGTGATCGCGATCGTCTATGTGCTGCTGCTCGGCTCGATCGGCAGCATGATGGCGACCGAATCCTGGGGCGCGATCCGCCGGATGCGCAGCGGCGAGGCGCCCAAGCCGCGCAAGCGCCGCCACCACCCGCTCGTCGCGTCGCTGCCGATGCGGACGCGCTTCTATCGTTCGGGGCTGTATATTTCCCCCTTCGCGCCGCTGCTGCTCGGCTTTGGGGTCGGCATCCTGACGATCCTGCTCGGCGTCGGCGGCGGTTTCATCCTCGTGCCGGCGATGCTCTATCTGCTCGGCATGACGACGCAGGTCGTGGTCGGCACCTCGCTGTTCCAGACGCTGTTCGTCACCGCGATGGCGACGATGGTGCATGCCACGACGACCAAGGCCGTCGACATCGTGCTCGCCGCCTTGCTGCTGCTCGGATCGGTCGCTGGCGCGCAGATCGGCGCGCGGTTCGCTGCGCGGGTGAAGCCCGAATATCTGCGGCTCGCGCTCGCGGTGATCGTCCTGCTCGTCGCGGGGCGGATCGCGCTCGGGCTCGGCTGGCGGCCCGACGAGATCTATTCGGTCGAGCTGTCGTGAGACGCGGCTGGGTCGCGCTGGCCGCCGCGCCGTTGCTGATGGCGCAATCCGCGTCGCGGCCAGCGGCGAAGCCCGTGCTCGTCCCCGACGTGTCGCAGCGCGACATCGAGATCCAGTACAGCTTTACCGGCGCCAATTTGCTGCTGTTCGGCGCAATCCTCTATCCCGGCGGCCGCTTGCCCGACGACGACAAGCCGACCGACATCGTCGTGGTGGTCAAGGGGCCGGTGCAATCGATCCTGGTGCGCGAGAAACAGAAGCTGGCCGGGCTGATGTGGGTCAACGCCAGTCGCCTGCGCTATCGCTCGGCACCCAGCTTTTACGCGATCGCTTCGTCCAAGCCGATCGCGCGGATGCTCGATGCGCGAACGCGCGCGATCTACGAGCTTGGGCTGTCGAGCCTGCAGCTTTCGCCGGCCTCGAGCGCGCCGCTGCAGGAGCAGGATCGCTTCGCGCGCGGTCTGGTCGAATTGAAGACGCGCACCGGCCTGTACCTCGAGGCGCCGGGCGCGGTCGAGATCACCGACGGCGTGCTCTATCGCGCACGCGTGACGATCCCCGCGCGCGTGCCGGTCGGGCGGTTCACCGCCGAAACCTTCCTGATCCGCGACGGGCGCGTGCTCGCGGCGGCGACGCGCGATATCGAAATCCGCAAATCGGGCTTCGAGCGCTACGTCGCGCGATCGGCCGAGCGGCAGTCGGTTCTCTACGGGCTGGCCGCGGTAGCGCTGTCGGTGC
Organism: Sphingomonas sp. 10B4; assembly: GCF_035019905.1. Taxonomy (NCBI): domain Bacteria; kingdom Pseudomonadati; phylum Pseudomonadota; class Alphaproteobacteria; order Sphingomonadales; family Sphingomonadaceae; genus Sphingomonas; species Sphingomonas sp. 10B4. The sequence continues at coordinate 71,110 of NZ_JASJVC010000014.1, forward strand.
TGTTCGGCTGGGGTGCCGGTGTGGTGGGGGGGGGGGGGGTAAAAACCCCCCCCCCCCCCCCCCCGGGGTGTAGGGGTGGGGGGG
>NZ_JASJVC010000015.1:0-66122 GCF_035019905.1 Sphingomonas sp. 10B4
GCAATCCTCAATCGGTTCTCCGAAATAGGAACACCGGTGACCGTCCGCCTCTCATAACATCTTCAAGTAAAAGCGCGTTTATGCTCTCGCGACGTTATGCAACAAAGCCGTTTGAACAGCTCTTCTGTTCAAACAGGGTCGGTTGTGGGAATATTGAACCGTGGCGGTGATGGTCTAGAAGCTATCTATACACCTTACCCGCACTTACCTTACTCCAAAGCACAAGTGACCGCGTCAGCGGATCGCGACAACTTTTACACCGGCTGCGTCCGCCACTTTCTTCCAGTTTTGGTCGCTCGTCCAGACCGGAAGCCCGTCGCGCTGCGCCAGCGCTAGACAGAACCGGTCGCCAAGGCTGAGCCCTGCTTCGGCAGTAACGGCGCGCAGCCGTCCGGCAAGGGTGGCTAACGCAGGGTCAGCCGCGACGACGTCCATTGGCAACGGCTGCAGCATCGCGTCGACCTCGTGAGCGGGCATGCCGACATGGATGAAGTGGCTCACCACCTCGGCATAGTTGACGCTGCTGACCCGCGCGCCCGCGATCGCACCGGCGACTTTGGTAGAGCCTTTCTCACCTTTAAGCATTGCGATAAGCGCAGAAGCGTCGAGAACGACCCTCATTCCCCACTGTCCTCCCGGCGCCGGGCGAGAAAAGCATCAACAGACGCGTCCGAATTGCCGCCGGTGAACTGCTTGGCAAGCGCCTGCGCCCGGGCCACCGCTTGCGCGGCAGTGCGCAGAACCACGCCATCGGGCGTCTCGTCGAGGTAGACCGCGCCGCCGTCGGTGAGTCCTAAACGCTTACGAATGTCAGCAGGTAGGCTCATTCGTCCGTTCGGCGTGATGTTCACTAGGACGGTCATTGCGCATTTCTTTCGTAAGCAGCGTCTGAAATGCGACCTTAGTCATTCTGGTGCGGCGATTCAACGCGTGAGCCAATATGCCAAACAATGCTTTTTGTGGCATAGGGCTAACATTACACCACACTAACTAATTAGCGATAACCTTGATTCTCGCTAATTACATGCTGGCGTGGATTCTGGCGATCGGGTAGCTCGTTCCAACGATCGAGACGGTTATACGCGGGCAGCGGCCGAACGCATGAACAAACGGCGCAGGAGGTCGGCTTGGCTGATGATGATCAGATCGATGACACGGCACGCATCGACCGCGCGGACTTGGATGCAATCGTTTCTGACGCTCTGGTGGTCGTCGATCGTGTCCAGTCGCTTGAACCCTACCTCCCGCAGCTTGCCCCCCAAGATCGCGAGCGCGTCGACGACTATGTTCGTCGCGCATCCGCGGATGCTACCCTGCGCGCATACAAATCGGACTGGCGCCTGTTTTGCGCGTGGTGCCAGGAGAACGGCTACCGGCCGCTGCCCGCGACGCCGGCGACGGTCGCCGCGTTCCTGACGCTGCTCGCCGAGCGCGGGTTCAGTCCGCAGGAACTTCGTCGAACGAAGCGCGGAACGGTGCTGCCCCGCAAAGAGCCGATGCCGCTCGGCCGAGCGACGATTGGTCGGCGCCTCGCCGCGATCGTTTTCGCCCACCGCGCCGCCGACGTCGAGCCACCAACTTCTCAGCCCGACGCGGCGCGGCTCGAACGCGCGATGCGCGGTATCCGCAAGGACAAGCGCGGCGAGCTTCCAGGCAAGAAGCGACCTGCCGACGGCGACGTGTTGCGGGACATGGTGCGTGCGATCGTCGGCGATGATTTGCGCAGCTACCGAGACCGCGCGCTACTCGCGATTGGAATGGCGGGCGCGTTCCGTCGCTCCGAGCTCGTCGCGGTTACGGTCGGGCACGTCAGCCAAGACAGTCGCGGGCTGCTGGTGCGGATTGCGGCATCGAAGACCGATCAGGAGGGCAAGGGCCACACTGTTGCGATCCCGGATGGGCGCCGGCTTGAGCCCGTCCGCCATTACCGCGCTTGGCTGGAGCAGGCGGGCATCACGAGCGGGCCGGTGTTTCGTAAGCTCACGCCGCAGGGACGGCTCACTACTATGGCGATGAGCGCGCAGGGAGTGGCTTTGGTGGTGAAGGCGGCGGCGGTCGCGGCTGGTTACCCGCCGGAACTATTCTCTGGCCATTCCCTGCGCGCCGGGTTTCTAACCGAGGCTGGGCGGCAAAACGCCAACCTGTTCAAGATGAAGGAGCACAGCCGGCACTCGTCGCTGGAAATGGTGGCGGAGTATGTGCGCGATCATGAGCGGTTCCGTGAACACGCGGGCGAGAGCTTCCTGTAGACAAACTCATACACGGACGTTCACGCGTGGCATTCGGCTTCCCGGAACCGCCCGCTCGTTCATGCATCTTTTCGTCCTGAGGGCCGAAGAACGGAGCAGCCAGAATCCTTAAAATAGTGCCAAATTTGGCCAAGGCTATGCAGTCGGGTGTTCGACGATTAGCCTAACGACATGGGGCCTGGAAAAATTGAAATTGAGCGGCTGGAAAAGCTGATTGAGAACGTCAAGCCGTCTGGCGGCTCGGAAATGTCTAATTACCAGCTTTTCGTTGAGCGGCTGACCGGCGCCCTCGGGCTCCCCCAGCCGGAATTCGCGCGTGAGCAGACCCGCTTCAACGACTATGTCTTCGAACGCAACGTCATCTTCCGCCATCCCAACGGCACCAGCTCGACGGGCCGCATCGATTGCTACAAGCGCGGCTGCTTCATCCTCGAAGCCAAGCAATCAGCCAAACGCCAGCAGTCGCTCGAGAGCGAGCAGCTCCTGCTCGCCGGGCTCGAGACCGCGCAAAAGCTCGGCCACGCCAAGCGCGGCACCAAGAGCTGGGACAAGGTGATGATCGCCGCCCGCCGCCAGGCCGAGAATTATGCCCGTGCCTTGCCCGTCGATCACGGCTATCCGCCCTTCTTGCTGATCGTCGATGTCGGCAACGTCATCGAAGTCTATGCCGACTTTTCCGGGCTCGGAAAGAATTACGATCACTTCCCCGATCGCCACAGCTACCGCCTGTCGATGGACGACCTCCTCCGCGCCCCAGTCCAGGCGCGGCTTGCGGCAATCTGGACCGAACCGCAATCGCTCAACCCTACCCGCAAATCGGCCGAAGTCACCCGCGACATCGCCGCCCGCCTCGCGAAAATCGCACGCCGTCTGGAAAAAAAATACGCCCCCGCCGAGATCGCCGAATTCCTGATGCGCTGCCTGTTCACGATGTTTGCCGAGGATGTCGGATCGGACAACGAAGCCGAGCGGCTTATCCCCAAAAAGGGTTTCGAATCCCTGCTCCACCAGATGATCGACACCCCGCAGCATTTCGCCCCGGCGATCGAGAATCTGTGGCGGACGATGAACAGCGGCGGCTATGACGCGCGCCTCAACGCCACGATCAAGCGCTTTAACGGCGGCCTGTTCGCCAATGTCCGAGCCCTGCCGCTCGACCAGGACGACATAATCGAGCTTCACAATGCCGCCAAGCGCGGCTGGGGCGATGTCGAGCCGGCGATCTTCGGCACCCTGCTCGAAAACGCGCTCGACAGCGCCGAGCGCGCGCAGCTCGGAGCGCATTACGCCCCGCGCCCCTACGTCGAGCGGCTGGTCATCCCGACAATCATGGAGCCGCTGCGCGCTGATTGGGAGGAAGTGAAGGCTGGTGTCGAGGACTTCCGCCGCCAAAGCGAACCCACCAAGGCGCTCCAGGCGGTGCGCGATTTTCACCACCGGCTGTGCACCGTCCGCGTCCTCGATCCCGCCTGCGGGACGGGCAACTTCCTGTATGTCAGCCTGGAACTGATGAAGCGCCTCGAAGGTGAAGTCCTCGATGCGCTTGATTCGCTCGGCGAAAACGAATCCAAGCTGCTGCTCGATGGCGAAACCGTCAGCCCGCGCCAGTTCTTCGGGCTCGAACTTAATCCGCGCGCCGTCCCGATCGCCGATCTCGTGCTGTGGATCGGCTTCCTCAAATGGCAGCTCAAAACCGTCGACGCCAAGGACATTCCCGAACCGATCCTCGACGCCTATGGCACGATCCGCCACCAGGATGCGCTGCTGGCCTATGACAGCAAGAATTTGGCACGCGACAAGCAAGGCAATCTCATCACCCTCTGGGACGGCGTCACCAAGAAGCTTCACCCGATCACCGGCGAGGAAGTGCCCGACGACAATGCTCGCCGCGAAACCTATATCTATGCTGGCGTGCGCCGCGCCGCATGGCCCGCCGCCGAATTCATCGTCGGCAATCCACCCTTCATCGGCGGCAAGGACATGCGCGCCGAGCTTGGCGACGGCTATGCCGAAGCCTGTTGGAAGGTGCGCCCAGAAGTCCCTGGCGGCGCCGATTTCGTCATGCACTTCTGGGACGAGGCAGCGCGGCATCTTATGGCCAAGCCGGCGAAGAAGGGCAGTCCCAATCCGCTGCGCCGTTTCGGCTTCATCACCACCAATTCGATCACCCAGACCTTCAGCCGCCGTGTCGTCGAACGCTGGATGGCCGCGAAAGACCCGCTGAGCCTGGTCTACGCGGTGCCCGACCATCCATGGATGAAGTCAGCCGATAAGGCCGCGGTGCGCATCGCGATGACGGTGTCGCAGGCGGGGAACCATGAGGGAGTGCTCGCGCAGGTCGTAAGCGAAGCTGACCTTGATACCGATACACCCAAGGTGGATCTGGACCGGCGCGAGACGATAATTACTTCTCGTATCACTGCCGGCGCAAACCTTGCTGACGCACGACCACTGCTTTCGAACGAAGGTATAGGTCATCAAGGATTTAAGCCCTACGGCGATGCCTTCTTTATCTCACAATCGGACGCGATCCGATTTGGCTTGGGATCAATAGAAGGTGCCGATGACCACATTCGACCATACTTGAATGGTAGGGCCCTGAATAACCGTTGGACTGGACGTTACTCTCTCGATTTTCATGAAAAGTCCGAGGACTTTGTCAGAGATACGTTTCCGGAGGCCTACCAGCATCTTTTAGATCGATCGAAACCGGTGCGCGTCCATGATAAGATGATTTACCGAAAGAACTACTGGTGGCGATACGGCCAGCCATCCACGCGCATGAGGGAAGCGCTCGACGACCTCACGAGGTATGTCGTTACTACTGAGACCGCGGCCCATCGTATATTCTCCTTTTTGGATCACGGCTTTGCGCCGGATCAGAAGATACGGGTGATCACCTTGGATCGCGCCGATAGCCTCGCGATCCTTACATCTCGCCTGCACGTGGAGTTCTCCTTTGCGACGGGTGGATGGCAGGGCGTAGGAAACGACCCGGTCTATCAGCACTCAAATACTTTCGATCCTTTCCCCTTCCCGATTTCCAGCACACCCCGCCTCGCCGAACTCGGGGAACGTCTCGACGCCTTCCGCAAGGAACGCCTTGCCGCGCACGACTTCCTTACCATGACCGAGCTTTACAATGCGCTCGAGCGCCTGCGCCAACTCGACGCCGGCATTGGCGTGCCGCTTTCCAAAGCCGAGCGCGGCATCTACGACGCCGGCCAGATCGCTATCCTCAAGGAACTCCACGACGAGATCGATCGCGAAGTCTTCGCCGCTTATGGATGGAGCGACCTCGCCGATCGGCTGGTCGGCAAGCCCGGCGGCACAATCCCCAGCCCGCACAAGAGCGAGGACCAGCATGCCGCCGAGGAGGAACTGCTCGTCCGCCTGGTCGCGCTGAACCAGCAGCGCATCGCCGAGGAGAAGGCCGGAATCGTCCATTGGCTACGCCCCGATTTTCAGCGCCCGCGCCTCGCCAACAAGGTGAAGGGCGAAACCCAGATCGAAGCCGATCTCGGTGAGGCGGTCCTGGTCGAGGATAATAAATGGCCCGTCGACGGCCTCGATCAGATTCGCTCGGTCCGCGATCTCCTCGCCCTCGCTGCCGCCCCGATCTCGGTTTCAACACTCGCCGCCGCCTTTGCCGGCCGCAACACCCCCAAGCGGCGCCAGCGCGTCGAACAGGTGCTTGAAACACTCGTTGCCACTGGCACTATCCGCCACGACGACGCCACTAGCGGCTATTACCTGCCAAGGTGACGTTGCGTATAGCTGTCTGAGATTAGCCGAGCTCGGCTATGGCGACCCATTCCCGGTCGCTCACGCAACCCTTTCCGCTTCCCGAAAGCAGTCGCTCATTGTTGTACGCGTACCGACTGCTTTGGCCGCTTCAGCCCGGCGCTTGACAAGCCTAAGTTGGGACGAAGCGGTCGTTCACTGATCCGATGCCGAAGGTCAGCTTCCGGCCGGAGCTGACGTGCAATTTGCCTCCGACGTCCGCTTGGAACGAGCAAGCCTGGACGATAGCCGACGGGCAACTTTGAGGTGACGCCTTATCGATAACCGATGATAAGTGCGCCGAGAGTGAGGCTTTCGAATTCTCGTTGTGGAGATCTGCGAGCCGCATAAGCAACAGCCTGAAGCTTCGAATTTTACGAATTTCTTACGGAAACAGCGTTCAATTCGTCGGGACTTTTTACGCCGATCGCACGCACTGTTGCCTTTAACAGGTGACCCGATGAAACAGCTTTCTCTTCGGAATTTTGACTTCAAGGTGCGGTTAAGCGGAGCAGGTCTGATTCTGCTCGCCGCGCTGTGCCTTTCCTTCCTGCCAGCGGACCGTGGCAATCCCAAGGCCCAGCCGAGCGCCTTCGAATTGTGCATGGCGTTGGTCGCGGTCTGTTCGGGCTGTTTTGGCGCGGCCTCGGTGTTTGAGGGCCGTCGGCTTTTCGAGCCGGTCTGCGATCCCCGCACGCGAAGAAATATGCACAGCGACGACGTGCGCGAAAAGCGATGAGCGCATTCCTATCACGGATGGGGGGAGCGGGACTGACCGCAGAAATATCCGCATCCGCTGCATCCGACACCCTTCTTGCCGCAGCGCCCGGAATGGACATGTCGCGCGTCGGCATTGCGACCGCGATGGCCTATCGCGCCTTGCTCCGTCGCGCCCCGGAACCAACGCGCATTCGCAGCCGAGCATGACTGATTTCGCGACGCTCGCTGCGATCCTGCTGTTCTGCGCTGCATCGTGCGTCGCGAGCCTTTGGTTAGGTCGACAATCGCGCCGCCGCGCTACCCGTCTCTCGCGCACACCCCGGCCTCGCCACGGGCAACCCGCGGCACGCGCTTTTGCACTTAAAGACAAGGGAACCCACCAATGACCTATGGATGGTCAGCACTTTGGTTCTTCGCGCCCAATCTGCTCCTGTGCATCATCCTCCTGCTGGTGTTGCGACGCCAGACCGCCTCGCACAAGCTGGCGATTGCAAAACTCGAAGCTCTCAAGCGCTCGCTCGACGCACTGAACGATGACGGCAAACCGGTCGATCCATCGGAGCAGTGTCGTCCGCAGCACGACCCATTGCCAAAGGCGGAGACAAAAGTTCGGTCGCGCTTGCGATCGGTCGACAATCTGCTGCGGCGGCGTTGACGCCTGCCGCTGCTCAACCGCTATCCTACAGCCACTTCAGCTTGCGGAACCTCGCATAGAGAAGCGTGCAGATCACGAAGATCGCTCCCAAAATGGCGAAATAGCCGTATTTCCAGCGCAACTCAGGCATGACGTCAAAGTTCATGCCGTAGATACCCGCAATCGCGGTCGGCACGGCAAGGATCGCCGCCCAGGCTGCTAGCTGGCGGGTGATCGCTCCGGTGCGCTGCTGCTCGATCAGATTGCCGAACTCGAACACCGATGTCAGCACGTCGCGCAGTCCGTCGACCATGGTCTCGACGCGCCGCGCGTGATCGAAGACATCGCTGAAATAGGGTCGCGCCTCCGGATCGATGCACGGCAGGTCGGTGCGCGCGAGCTTGCGCGCCGCTTCTTCCATTGGGACGAGGATGCGCTGGAAGCGGATCAGCTCGCGACGCAGCGCGAAGATGCGGGCGATCTGCTGGCGATCAAGGAAGGTGTCGAGGATGCGCGTTTCCATCGCCACGACCTCATCCTCGATTGCGCGGACGATGGGGAGATATCCGTCGACGACGAAGTCGAGAATGGCGTGAAGGACATAGTCCACGCCTTGCCCGAGCAGAGAAGGCGCGGCCTCGAGCTGATCGCGCAAGGGGCGGTGCGATCGGTCCGAACCCTGGCGCACGGTAATGATATGACTGTGACCGATAAACACTGCTGTCTGGCCATAATCGATCGCCGTGTCGTCTAGCCGTGCGGTGCGCGCGATAACGAACAATTGGTCGCCATAGACGTCGACCTTTGGCAACTGGCCGTCTCTCAGCGCGTCTTCGATCGCAAGCGGATGCAGCCCGTATAGCTCGGCCAGCGTCGCGATCTCCTCGGCGCACGGATCGCACAAGCCGATCCACACGAACTCCGAGCGGTCGTCCGCACGGTCGATGCGCTCGTCGATCGCGATATCGCGAACGCGGACGCCATTCTGGTAGAGGCAGGAAGCGACGACCGTCATGCGTAGAAGGTCACTGGGAATCGTCTCGCGGGTCGGACCCGTCGGATGCTGCGGGCCCAGTGCGGGTATCCGCCGTCGCGCGATCTGGCGAGCGCAGGGACAAGCGCCCACCGATGCGCGGCCGCGCCGCGAGTCCGCTTTGAGCGGAGGATGGCCGCGATGCGGGCGCAGAGTGTCGCGTTGCCATCACGCGGCCTTGCGCGCCAGGACGGGTTCGGACGTGCGGTCTTCGTCCGTGATCCATGCCGGGATATGCTGCGCCGCAAGCATCGCCTCGGGCGCGATCCGGTCGGCGACCACCGCGAATCGATCGCCATCGACCAGCACTTCGGGCACCAGCGCGCGACAATTGTAAGTCGACGCCATCGTCGCGCCATAAGCCCCCGCGGTACGGAACACCGCCAGATCGCCCGCTGACACCGCGTCGATGTCGCGGCCCATCGCGAAGGTGTCGCCACTTTCGCAGACCGGGCCGGCGATGTTGGCGGTCATGCGCGCGCCGGTCGGCCGGACCGCGACGAAGTCATGGAACGCGTCGTACAGTGCTGGGCGCGCGAGATCGTTCATCGCGGCATCGACGATCACGTACGGATCGACCGCGCCGGGTTTCACCCACAAAACCTCGGTCAGCAGGACGCCGGCGTCGCCGGCGATAAAGCGACCCGGCTCGAACATCAGCGCCACGTTCCAGTCGCGCGTCACCCGCCACACCATTGCGCCATACGCCGCCGGGCTTGGCATCACGTCGCCGGGGCGGTAGGACAGGCCGAGGCCGCCACCGAGATCAACGTGCGTGATGGTGTGCCCCGCCGCTCGCAGATCCGACACGAGTCGGCCGACCCGCGCATAGGCGATTTCAAGCGGACCCAGATCCGACAGCTGGCTGCCGATGTGGATCGCAATGCCGCGCAATGCGAGGCCTTCGAGCTTTGACAGCCGCGCATAGATGCCTAGCGCGTCGTCGATCGCCACGCCGAACTTGTTCTGCTTGCGGCCAGTCGAAATCTTGGCGTGCGTGCCGGCATCGATGTCGGGATTTACCCGAAGCACGGCCGGCGCGCGCTGGCCGCGCGCGGCGGCCATTGCGGCGAGGACGACACCTTCTTCTTCAAGTTCAAGATTGAACTGGCCGATCCCCGCGTCGAGCGCGGTGGAAAGCTCGCGCCGCGATTTGCCTACCCCCGAAAAGATGATGCTGCTGGCGGGCATCCCCGCAGCGAGAGCATGGAGCATCTCGCCTGCCGACACGATATCGGCACCATAGCCTTCGGCCGCCAGCAGCTTGAGCACGGCGAGGTTCGGATTGGCTTTGACCGCGAAGGCCAAGTGCTTGCGCCTGATGGGCGCGAGTCCAGCGCGAAACGCGCGCGCCGCGTTGCGCAACGCGGCGCTCGAATAGACATAGGCGGGCGTGCCGACCGCGGCTGCGATTGCGGGAAGTGCCACGTCCTCCACATAGAGGACGCCATCGCGACATTCGAAAGGGAGGGGCATGATGTTTCCGTAATTGAGAGAGACTCGGCCGCACGAGCAAATCAGGCGTTGCCGTCGCCGGAGCGCTTGCGGCGGCGATCCCGGATCGCCTGGGCGAGCAGCCGATGCCGGCTGCGTTCGACGCGCAATGCGGCTGGGACACGTTTTCCCTGGATCATGAGCACTAGGCCGATAAGCGTCAGGAGGAACGCCACCAGCATCATCCCGGTATGCGTGCCAGCGCCGTCTGCCAGCCGCACGGTAGCGGCGACGACGACGAGTGCTGCGCCGAGGCCGCGCCAGAAGAGATCACGGTGCGTCATGCCGCGGCGCGCCTGTAGGGCGGATGATCCGCAATCACGGCACGGCCAGCGCGGACCGCGGCACGGTCGGCGGTGGAAGCATTCGCGCCCCTGCCGCCGTGCCACAGCACGATGTCGGCGGGAAAATCGCTCTCCTCGCACAGCGCCGCGATCGGCTCGCCGCGCTCGAAGGTGATCCCGATCGCAGGATCGCGGACTGTGGCCGCCGCCGCGCGGGCGCGATCGACCAGCGCCGGTGCAGTGTCGACGCCGCGCGCTTCGATCGCGGTGAAACCAAGCGAACGGGCAAACCGGACGGCACAGAGCAAAAGTGATCCTGCTCCGCAATCGGCATCGACGATCCGAACGCTGCAGCGTTTGGCGGCGCGCAGCGCTGCCAGTGCAGCCGCGACTTCGGGCCAGCGTGTGTCACGGCAGCGCGGGCGGCGGCCGGCTGCGCTGCTGCGCTTGCGCGAGGCGGCCCGCTCGAGCGTTGGACCTTCGATCGTATGTTCGGGAGCGTAGGTCATTGCCGCGCCCGCGTGATCGCGCTGTGGAAAGGTCTCGGTCGCATCAGGCGGCCTTGCGAAAGTGCTGCGCGGTTTCCCACGGCTGGACCGGCGCAAAGGAGATCGTCGGGATGAGTGGTGTGGCCGCCACGACGATCGTGGCACCCGGGAACGCGTGCACCTCGCTCCGTGCAAATCCCATTGCGGCCGCGCGCGAAACGAAACGCCCTTCGAGCTTGCCGCCATTATCCTGGACCAGCCAATGGCCGGCACAATCCTGTCCAACTTTTAAGACCGGGCCGCTTTGATCGGGCTCCGGGTCGTTTGGCGATGTCATGCTACGGTTCCTTACGCTGACCACCCGCTGGATCCAGGACCGCAGTCGACGGTGAAGCACGGTACGGCCTGTCGCCCGCTCGAGCCTCCGAACGCCGTTTTCCGCGATCGTGATTGGATGGTCATGCAGGCAGTGAGATAGGCCGGCGTCGCATAAAGGTTCGATAGCGATTGATGGGCATTTGCGTAGAAAATGCGTAAAGCCGCTTAAGGTGCTATCGGCCCATTCTTTCCGCAATCGGCAGCAGTGCTGCGATAGCGATCGATATGCTGGACATTCCGCCCGGCGGGGATCTGTCAGGCTCAGCGTGGATCGCGATTCCCGTCGAACTCGGTCTGCCGGTTGGTTTCGCGCGGCGCGTCCGTGCGCACTCGCTTGCTCGCGATATTCTTGATTTTTCGATCATTAAGAAACAGCAGAACTCGTCGATAGATGTTCAGAATGATGAGCCCGGAAAGCACGGACAGCGATATAAGCATACCTTCGAGGATCATGAGCAATCTTCCTGGGCGAGCCGGAAGGAGGGCGCGCGCGCAGCTGCCTCGTGCGAAGACCAGCATGCGCGGCGGGTCGCCAAGGACCAAGCGAGCGCAATACGGTTGAATGGCATTAAGGCCCGATATCGATTGATACCTGTCGCGTATAAAGGGCGTAAAGTGTCCTGGCGGCCGAGCCTCCCGTCCAAAGCGCGCTTTTTTACGCGTTCTTTATGCTAATCGCCCTTATTCCATCGCGAGAGTTAATGCAGATCCGGCGCACAGGGGGTGCCTGAACCATCACAGGCGGGCCTCTCAATGTCCTTCGACCTTATTCTAGGCGGCATCGTCGCCGTCATCGTCCTCCTCTATCTGCTCGCTGTGCTCGCACAGCCCGAGCGGTATTGAGGAGCAGCGCACCATGACCCTCACCGGCTGGAGCATGATCCTCCTTTTCCTAGTCATCCTCGTCGCGCTGGCCAAGCCCGCCGGAAATTGGATGTACGCCCTCTATTCGCGCGAGACGCTGCCCTTGGGCTTCGTCGAGCGCGGTTTCTATAAGCTCGCCGGGATCGACCCCAAAGCGGAGCAAGATTGGGTCGGCTATGCCGTCTCGCTGATGGTGTTCAATTTGGGTGGCATCGCCTTGCTGTTCGCCATCCTCAAGCTGCAGGGCGTGCTGCCGATGAACCCGCAGGGGTTTACCGGCATGGAGACGCTGCTCGCGTTCAACACAGCGGTCAGCTTCGTCACCAACACCAACTGGCAGAATTACGGCGGAGAATCGGCGCTGTCGAACCTCAGCCAGATGGCCGGCCTGACGGTGCAGAATTTCCTGTCGGCCGCCGTCGGCTGTTCCGTCGCTTTCGCCTTCATCCGCGGCTTCGCGCGGCGCCAGGCGAACAGCATCGGCAATTTCTGGGTCGATATGACGCGGGTGACGCTCTACCTACTTCTGCCGATCTCGGTCGTGCTCGCGCTCGTCTATGTCGCGATGGGCGTGCCGCAGACCTTCGGGCCATCGATCGTCGCTACTACGCTGGAGGGTGCCAAGCAGACCATCGCGGTCGGCCCGGTCGCCTCACAGCTCGCGATCAAGATGCTCGGCACCAATGGCGGTGGCTTCTTCAACGCCAACTCCGCGCATCCTTTCGAGGATCCAACCGCGCTCGCGAACACGCTCCAGATGCTTTCGATGTTCGTGCTCGGCGCTGGCCTCACGCTCACCTTCGGCAAGGCGGTCGGCAATGTCCGCCAGGGCTGGGCGATTCTCGCTGCGATGCTGCTTCTGTTCATCGCCGGTGTCGCAGTCGCCTATGGCGCGGAAGCGGCCGGCAACCCGATCCATTACGCGCTCGGCGTCGCCGGGGGTAATATGGAGGGCAAGGAAGTCCGCTTCGGCGTGGCCGCGACCGCCATGTTCGCGACCGTCACGACCGCGACTTCGACCGGCGCGGTAATCGGCATGCACGACAGCTTCACCGCGATCGGTGGGCTCGTCCCGCTGTTCAACATGCAGCTCGGCGAGCTCGTTATCGGCGGTGTCGGCTCGGGCCTATATGCAGTGTTGGTCTACTGCATTCTCGCGGTATTCATCGCCGGGCTGATGGTCGGTCGTACGCCGGAATATGTCGGCAAGAAGATCGAGAGCCGCGAGATGAAGCTGGCCGTCATCGCCATCGCCATCCCGCCGCTGATGATCCTGGGCCTCACCGCGATCGCCTGCGTCACCGGCGCCGGGCTTGCCGGGCCGCTCGCCAAGGGGCCGCACGGCTTCAGCGAGATCCTCTACGCTTTCACCAGTGCGGCGGCCAACAACGGATCGGCGTTCGGCGGGCTCAGCGGCAACACCCCGTTCTACAATCTGCTGCTCGCGCTCGACATGTTCGTCGGCCGCTTCGGGGTGATCCTGCCCGTGCTCGCGATCGCAGGCGGTCTCGCCACCAAGCGCCGCGTGCCCGAGGGCGCTGGCTCGTTCCCGACCACTGGGCTGCTGTGGATTGGCCTGCTCGCCGCGATCATCGTGATCGTCGGTGGCCTCACCTTCCTGCCGTCGCTCGCGCTCGGTCCGATTGCGGACCAGGCGCAAGTCGCCGCCGGCACCGTGCTCTAAAAGGTCATATCCAATGGCAAATCAGAACGCTTCGCTCTTCACCGGTCCGCTGCTCACAGCCGCGGTCCGGGATGCCTTCCTCAAGCTCGATCCGCGCAAGCTGATCAAGACCCCGGTGATGTTCGTGACGGCGATCGTCGCGAGCCTCTCCACCATCCTGTTCGTCAAGGGCATCGTCACCGGCACCGGCCACCCGGTATTCGAGGGCCAGTTGGTCTTCTGGCTGTGGCTGACGGTGCTGTTCGGCAATGTCGCCGAGGCGCTCGCCGAGGGGCGCGGCAAGGCGCAGGCCGCCTCGCTGCGCGCCACCAAGGCCGAGCTCCGGGCCAAGAAACTGATCGGCGTGGCCGGCGCCTGGGAAATGGTCGATGCCACCTCGCTGGTGATCGGCGACGAGGTGCTGGTCGAGACCGGCGACCTGATCCCGGCCGATGGCGAAGTCGTCGCCGGTGTCGCCTCGGTCAATGAGGCGGCGATCACCGGCGAGAGCGCGCCAGTGATCCGTGAGGGCGGCGGCGACCGCTCCGCCGTCACGGCGGGAACGCGCGTCATCGCCGACTCGATCACCGTCAAGGTGACCGCCGGCGCGGGCCAGGGCTTCCTCGACCGCATGATCGCGCTGGTCGAAGGCGCGCAGCGCCAGAAGACCCCCAATGAGATCGCGCTGACTATTTTGCTGGCGGGCCTCACGCTGATCTTCCTGATCGCCGTCGGCACGCTGCCGGCATTCGCATCCTATGCCGGCGGAATGCTCGGCATTCCAGTGCTGGTCGCGCTGTTCGTCACTTTGATCCCGACCACCATCTCGGCCTTGCTCTCGGCGATCGGTATCGCCGGCATGGACCGCCTGGTGCGCTTCAACGTACTCGCCAAATCCGGCCGTGCGGTGGAAGCCGCCGGCGACATCGACACGCTGCTGCTCGACAAGACCGGCACGATCACGATTGGCGATCGCCAGGCGACCGCCTTCTTGCCCGTCCCGGGTGTCACCGTCGCCGAGCTGACCGCTGCCGCTCGCCTCGCCAGCCTGTCGGACGAAACGCCCGAGGGCCGCTCGATCGTCGTGCTCGCCAATGCCGACGGCAGCGCTGCTGTGGCGATGCCTGCGGGTGCTGAGGAGATCAAGTTCACCTCGCAAACCCGCGTGTCGGGTCTGCAGATCGGCGACCGCGCCTTGGTAAAGGGTGCGGTCGACGCGATCCTCAAGCGCCTTCCCGATGCGCCCAATGCCGATGCGCTCCGGAAAATCGCTGATGAGATCGCGCGCGGCGGTGCCACCCCGCTCGCAGTCGCTGACGGCAAACGCCTGCTCGGCGTCGTCCAGCTCAAGGACATCGTGAAGGCCGGCATTCGCGAACGCTTCGGCGAGCTGCGCCGCATGGGCATCCGCACGGTGATGATCACCGGCGACAATCCGCTTACCGCCGCGAGCATCGCCGCCGAAAGTGGGGTCGACGATTTCCTCGCCGAGGCGACGCCTGAGGACAAGCTCGCGCTGATCCGCAAGGAGCAGGAAGGCGGCAAGCTCGTCGCAATGTGCGGCGACGGCACCAACGATGCGCCAGCGCTCGCGCAATCCGACGTCGGCGTGGCGATGAACACCGGCACGCAGGCGGCGCGCGAAGCGGGCAACATGGTCGACCTCGACAGCGATCCGACCAAGCTGATCGAAATCGTGGGTCTCGGCAAACAGCTGCTGATGACGCGCGGGGCGCTGACGACCTTCTCGATCTCGAACGACGTCGCCAAATATTTCGCGATCCTGCCGGCGATCTTCGTCGCGCTCTATCCGGGGTTGGGCGGGCTCAACGTGATGCGGCTCGCCAGCCCCGAAAGCGCAATCCTGTCGGCGATCATCTTCAACGCGCTGATCATCCCCGCACTCGTTCCGCTCGCGCTGAAGGGCGTGAAGTACCGCCCAGCTCCCGCCGGCACGCTGCTCGCGCGTAACCTGACGGTCTACGGCATCGGCGGGCTGATCGCGCCGTTCATCGGCATCAAGGCGATCGATCTCCTCGTCGCTGCGCTGCACCTCGCTTGATCTCCGGGTTGAAGGACCTCTCAAGATGCTCACCGAAACCATCCGGGCTTTGCGCCCAACCGTCGTCTTTCTCCTGCTGATCACCCTCGTGACTGGCTTGCTCTACCCCGCCGCAATTACCGGCATCGCGCAGGTCGTCCTGCCGGTGCAGGCCAATGGCAGCGTGCTGAGCGATACCAAGGGTCAGCCGATCGGCTCGAGCCTGATCGCCCAGGGCTTCACCGGCGCGACCTACTTCCATCCGCGCCCCTCTGCAGCCGGCAAGGGCTATGATGCGAGCTCGTCGTCCGCGACCAACCTCGCGCCGGGGTCGAAGGATCTGCGCGATGCCATCGCCACCCGCGTGAAGGATGCGCGCAAGGAAGGCATGACCGGCGATCTCCCCGCCGACCTGGTCACCACGAGTGCCTCGGGGCTCGATCCCGATCTGAGCCCTGCGGCGGCCTTCCTGCAGGCGCCGCGGGTCGCCAAGGCGCGTGGCCTCGATGTCGCCAAGGTCAACGCCCTCGTCACCGCGCAGACCGAGACGCCGATCCTCGGCATCATCGGCGATGCCCATGTCAACGTTCTGCTGCTCAATCGACAGCTCGACGCACTTGCCGCTACAGCACCTAAGTGAACGACACGCGCCCCTCTCCCGAAGCGTTGCTCAAGGCGGCCCGGCGCGAGGGGCGCGGTCGCCTCAAGATCTTCCTCGGCGCCGCCCCTGGCGTCGGCAAGACCTTCGAGATGCTGCGCGAAGGCGCGGAATTGCTGCGCACCGGGACCGACGTCGTTGCCGGCGTGATCGAAACCCACGGCCGCTCCGACACCGACCGCCTGACCACGCCATTCGAAATCCTGCCCCGCGCGCAGATCGTCCACGGCGCGCACAAGCTCGAGGAGTTCGACCTCGACGCGATGCTCGTGCGGCACCCGCAAGTCGCACTGATCGATGAGTTCGCGCATACCAATGCGCCTGGCAGCCGCCATCCCAAGCGCTGGCAGGATATCGAGGAGCTTCGCGCGGCCGGGATCGACGTGCTCAGCACGCTCAACATCCAGCATGTCGAAAGCCTAAACGACGTCGTCGCCGGCTTCACGCGCGTCCGCGTCCGCGAGACCGTTCCGGATGCAGTGCTGGACGATGCCGAGATCGAGGTCGTCGATGTCCCGCCCGATGAACTGATCGCGCGCCTGAAGGACGGGAAGGTGTACATCCCGGCCGAAGCCACCCGCGCGCTCGGCCATTTCTTCTCCAAATCGAACCTGTCCGCCTTGCGCGAACTGGCGCTACGCCGCGCCGCGCAGACGGTCGACCGCCATTTGCTCGACCATGTCGCGAGTCTCGGTGAGGCCGGCACCTGGGCTGGCGGCGAGCGCGTGGTCGTCGCAGTCGGCGACCAGCCCGGCGGCGACGCGCTGATCCGCTCGGCCAAGCGCCTTGCCGATGCGTTGCACGCGAGCTGGACGGCAGTCGTCGTCGAAACGCCGCGCACCGCCACGCTGTCGGCGCAGGCGCGCGCGCGCATGGCCGATGCGCTTGATCTCGCCACCGGCCTCGGCGCGACGATTGCGACGGTGCCCGCGCGGAGCGTGCTAGAAGGCCTGGTGGCGCATATCCGCGAGGCGCGCGCCACCGCAGTCGTCATCGGAAAATCGCGCCGATCGTGGTGGTTCGAGCTGCGCCACGGCTCGGTCGTCGACCAACTGGTCCGCGGCCTCGATGGTGTCGCGATCCACGTCGTACCTGTTACCGAGCCGAGCGAGACTGTGCGGGAGACGCCCGGCACCCGGCCGATCTTCGCGCGCGGCAGCTTGATCGGCCTTGGGTTCGTGGTCGCTAGCACGGCCCTGTCGAGACTGCTCCTGCCATTGGTCGGCGCCAACGCGATCGACCTGTTGTACCTGCTTCCGGTGATCGCGACCGCCACGCTCTACGGCTTGCGCTCCTCATTAATTGCCAGTGTTGGCGCAGCGCTGGCGTACAACTTCTTCTTCCTCCCGCCGCTCTACACGCTGACCATCACCGACCCGCACAATGTCGTGACGTTGTTGGTGTTCGTGATCGTCGCGATCGTCGCCAGTCACCTTGCCGGCCAAGTGCGCCGCGAAGCCAATATCGGCGCACGCACCGCGACCGAAAACGCGGCATTGGCGTCGTTCGGGCAGCGCCTTGCCGCTGTGTCGGACGAATCGGGGACGGCTATCGCCACCTGTGAAGAGATCGCCGCACTGCTCGGTGTCTCGACCATCCTGCTCAGCGAACGCGACGGCCGTCACGTCGCGATCGCGGCTGCGCCGACGATGATGCAGCTCAGCCCGATCGATATCGCAGCGGCCGATTGGGCGTTCGATCGCGGCGAAGTGACGGGCCGAGACAGCGGCACGCTGACCGCGAGTGAATGGCAGTTCCATCCGCTGAAGACCGCGCTCGGCGTGCTCGGAGTCCTCGGCGTAGCGCGCGAGGGCAGTGGCGATCCGATCCCGGCCGACAAGCGCGTGCTGTTCGCCACGCTGATCGGCCAGGCCGCGCTGGCGCACGAACGCTTGCAGCTCGAGACGCAGGCGCGCGAGGTGAACGCACTCAAGCAACGCGATGATCTTCGCGCGACCTTGCTCTCGTCGATCGGGCACGACCTCAAGACCCCGCTGACCGCGGTTGTCGCTGCTGCCGATCATCTTGCGGGTGAGCACGGCGCTTCGCCGGCCTCTGCCACCCTCAAGAGCGAAGCGCGGCGCCTGCGCCGCGTTTTCGACGATCTCGTCGAGATGACGCGCATCGAGGCGGGCGCGCTGGTGGTGAAACGCGAAGCAACCGACCTGACCGACGCCGTCGCCGCCGCCGCGCGCGACCTGCGCGCGGAACTGGCCGGCCACAAACTCGTGCTCGACGTGCCGCCGACGCTGCCGCTGGTCGAAGCCGACCCGCGCATGCTGCACCATGTGTTGATCAACCTCCTCGGCAACGCGGCGAAGTTCGCGCCGGTCGGCTCCGACATCGTGATCGAAGGGCGCCGCACCCCCGACGGGCTAACACTCGGCGTGCTTGACGAGGGGCCGGGATTGCCGGCCGGTCAGGAAGCGCATCTGTTCGACCGCTTCACGCGGGTCGACGGCAACGATCGCACCGGCGGGACTGGTCTGGGCCTCGCGATCGTTCAGGGCTTTGCGCACGCCATGGGATTGCGCGTCAGCGCGGCAAATCGCGAAAACGAAGGGTCTGCGTTCGTCGTCGCCTGGCCACCCGCGTTGATATGCCGCTCGCTACCCGAATGATGCCGCCGCAGATCGACGACATGCGCTCTCGAAGCGCGTCTGATCACCCCGTTAGTCTGAATCGAATTTGATGGTGGTACGCGTATCATGACTGGCCAGATCCTCATTGTAGACGATGAAACCGCAATCCGGCGTCTGGTCCGCGGCGCGATCGAACGTGGCGGGCTTACGGCCGACGAAGCCGGTACCGCAGCCGAGGCGCTGACGTTTGCGCGACGTCCGGGGTGCGAACTCGTCTTGCTCGATCTCGGACTTCCCGACCGCGACGGAATCGAGCTGATTCCGTTTCTCAAGGCGCTGGACCGGATCGTGATCGTGCTCACCGCGCGCGATGCGATTGCCGAAAAGGTCGCGGCGCTCGACCTTGGTGCCGACGACTATGTCGTCAAACCATTCGATACGGACGAACTCCTCGCGCGCGTGCGGGTCGCGCTCCGCCGCCACCATGCACTCCCTGCCGGGCACGGGCGGTTACGCGCGGGACAACTCGAACTCGACCTTGCCGAACATCAGGTCTGGCGCGATGGCGAGCCCGTGAAGCTGACGCGCAAGGAGTTTGCGCTGCTTGCCGAACTGGCGCGTCATGCCGGCAAGCTCGTGACGCACGCGCATCTCTTGCGAACGATCTGGGGCGAAGGTCACGTCGAAGACGTCGCCTATCTTCGTGTCGCCATTCGCGCACTTCGTCTGAAGCTCGAAGCCGACCCGGCCGCGCCGACCTGTCTGATGAATGAGCCTGGCATTGGATATCGACTGATTACATGAGTGCGGCGTGATCGCATCGCAAAAGCCAGACCTTGCCGTGACCACGATCGTTATGAAGGTGGCTTAACGCGCCGCGCGACGCGGCCGGTATGCTGCCTTGCCCCGCGAGGTGGGTTTTCCGCGCTCAGCCGTGCTTCGGGCTCGAACCATAAGGTATGCCGCAACCGCGGCGCGACCACTGGCGGACGCCCTTGGATCTGCTACCGCCGTCATGAAGTCGTCGCCGGCCCTTTCGGCCGCATTCGGCATGCTGCACCGTGATCGGAATTTTTGACCGCGTCGGAATGCCGCACAGGCCCGGTCGCGTTTCCACCCGTCCCGCAGCGCTGCGCCTCTTACCAGCAACAGCAAACCGAAGCTCGCCACCACAAAGGCCAGTAGCCCGACCCCAAACCCCGGCGCACCGATCAGGCGCGCCACATGGCGCGCGGAGACCCCGAAGGGCAGGACCATGACGCACGTTATCACGACGAGAATGGCCGTGCCTGTGAGGCGGTGCCAAATATCGCGGCGGTTCATCATTGTCCTCGGTTTCACCATGTTGCGCGGCGCGAGGGTGTCGCGCGCCGCGCGTCCAATTCAGAAGAGGAAGCCGGTTTCGAGCAAACCGCGAACCTGGTCCCGCTTGTTGGCATCGTCGCCAAAGCCAAAGCCCGGCTCGAGCTTGCCGATCCGGGTGTAGGAGACCTCGCCACGGGCGAAGAAAATGCCCTTCTGGTAGGTCGGCGTGAAGGTCATCGACCAAGCGTTGCTGTGCGGACCATAAAGCAAATTGGTCGGCACACAGTCCGTCGCCAGACCGCAATCATCGCCTGACGATTTCAGGTATTCGCCACGCGCAGCGAGCGAAAAGTCCTTGGTGAGCGTGTATTTCGCCAACAGAGCGCCGCCATATGTCTCAGCAGAACGATTGAGGCCAAGCGCATCGTCACGGTCTACCCGATTATATTGCAGATAGGGCGTGAGCGTCAGGGGCCCCTCGTTATAGGTGTAGATGATGTTGAAGATGCTGCCGTTATTCTGTGCCAGCGGCGTTGCGTAGGAACTGCGCCGCGACCGCGAGACGCTGCCCGCGCCGACCAGCGTGATCGTGTTCGCGCTGTCGAACGCGTAGGCCAGTGTACCGGAAACCCAGTTGAACTTGCCCGAATAATAGCCGTCATTGAGCGACACCGCGGCGCTTAGCTTGCCGTGCGCATAGTTGACCTGGGCGCCGCGGCTGATTGCCGGCTCCTGGTTCCACAGGAGACCGCGTTCGACGTTCATGTTCTGGAACGTGAAGGTGGATTCCGCACCGACCATGGTCGGGAGCAGGCCGGCGGTAACCGAAATATCCCTGCTCAGCACGGCCTTGGCATAGGCCACCGGGACCGGACCGAAGAGCAGGTCCTGGGCCTTGCCCGACCGCAGATAGGACGTACCGAGCGCAGGCAGCGAATAGGCGCCGGCTTGAACGTACAGTTGGAGCGGACCTGTCGTAGTCTGGATCTCGACCTGCGCGTTGGAGACGTCGGCTGCGGTATTGGAGGTCACCGTTCCGGGCGTGCTCGTAACATGGCTTTGCGCCAACGCGATGCCGCTGACCTGACCCGTGACGGTCACGTCACCGAAGGGCCCTGCGTCCACGACGATCGGATGCGCATTGGGCGCGAGCGGCCCCGAGAAGCCTGGCGCGGCGACGGGGTCGGCCAAGGCGGCGGATGAGGCGAACAACAGGCCGCAGCTGCCAAGCAGCGCGAGCGCGCGCGCGTCGAGCACTTTGCGCGCGGTGGTCGGCCAGTCCTGAAAAGCGGACAGGTCGTGCGTCGGTAGGATACGAAAAGTCACCTATGGAATCCTTTTTGGGTGTCGATGCCCAGCGGCGATATCGACCCCGTCATAAAGATTCGCGATGGATCTTAGCCCGTTCGCATAAAGAACGCGTATGAATCGCATGAATGACAATTGCGTAAGGTCACGCCCAAGACATGATCAATACATTCAATAATTGTTCACATGATACACTTATTGAAAGAGTAGCCCCTCGCACTGCATGCACAGAACCCCATTGACATTATGATGTCCATTTTCCTCCTAAAGCTTGGGCGGATAAATGCTTAGCCCGCTCAGGTTTGGCGATCCTGCGCAATCGGCATTCCTTTATTCCATTTTTACGCCAGAGCAGGAAGATTCAGCGCCGCCTTTATACGCTGCTCCGTAGACAAACGCCGGCGACTTTTCGCAGTACCGGAGCGGCACCATGCGTCACACCTACCCCCAATACGACCATCCAATGACATATCGTTATGCGTTCATGGGGGCCACGGAGGCGCTCCATGGCCACTGAACTGGCTGCCGTGCTGGCCGGAATCTCCGCCGCTGGGCTGTTCGTCTATCTGTTCTACGCTCTCGTCAAAGCCGAGCGCTTCTGACCCCGCGTCAAACGGTTAGCCACTCTCTCAAGCAATGGTGAAACTATGGGCGACCTTACCTTCGTAACGGTAACTCTCGTCTTCTTTGTCCTGACGGCCGGGTTCATCCTCGCCTTGGACAGGATGTGAGGCATTCCAATGTTCGATGATATCCTCCAATTCGTGATCATCCTCACGATCATGACCGGACTGGTCGTGATCCTCGGGAAGTGGATGACCCATCTCTTCGTGAGCCCCGGCCACACTCTCTTGGAACGGGGCACGTACGCTATTCTCGGCGTCGATCCCGACGAGAAGATGCCGTGGAAACGCTACGGCATGGTTCTGGTCCTGAGCAATGCGGCGATGATGCTGCTCGGCTACCTTCTCCTGCGCGTGCAGGACTTCCTTCCGGGCGACACGCTCCAGCGGGCGTCACAGACGCCCGACCTGGCGTTCAACACCGCCGCGTCGTTCATCACCAACACGAATTGGCAGTCCTATTCTGGGGAATCGAGCCTCTCGAACTTCTCGCAGATGGCGGTAATCACGTTCCTGATGGTAGTCAGCGCTGCGACCGGCGTCGCGGCGGCAGGTGGCTTCGTTCGTGGCCTCAGCCGGAAGAGCACGTCGGACATCGGCAATTATTGGGTCGATTTCACACGTGTGACCTATCGTCTGCTGATCCCGCTGAGCTTCGTGATGGCGCTGGTGTATGTCTGGCAAGGCATTCCGCAAACGCTGAGCGCCGATGCGATCGTGACGACACTTGAAGGTGTCAGGCAGCAATTGATCATTGGCCCGGTAGCGAGCCTTGAATCGATCAAGCATATCGGCACCAATGGCGGGGGCTTTTTCGCCATGAACGCCGCGCATCCGTTCGAAAACCCCACGCCGCTGACCAACACCTTGCACATGCTGAGCATGTTGCTGATCCCGTCCGCACTCACCTACACGTTCGGCGCGATGCTGGTGCGCCGAAGCCAAGGCTGGGCGATCTTCGCGGCCTTTCTCGTGATGTTTCTCGGCTTTCTCACGCTGACCTACGGTTCGGAACGAGCCGGCAATCCGCTGCTCGCCTCGATGGGGGTCGACCAGACGCACACCGCATTCCAGGCGGGCGGGAATATGGAGGGGAAGGAGCTGCGCTTTGGCATTGCCCAGAGCAGCATGTTCGTGGCCGTCACGACGGCGGCGACGACGGGTTCGGTCGACTCCATGCATTCATCGCTGACCCCGCTGGGTGGCTTCGTTCCCCTTGCCCAGATGATGCTGAACACCGTGTTCGGTGGTGACGGTGTCGGCCTCATCAACCTGGTCACCTATGTCATTCTCACCGTGTTCCTCGTCGGCATGATGATCGGCCGCACACCCGAGTTCCTCGGCAAGAAGATCGAGGCGCGGGAAATGAAATATGTGATGCTGGCCGTTCTCGCCCACCCGTTCAGCATTCTCGGATTTACCGCGCTTGCCTGCCTGGCCCCTTCGGTCATGACCAGTCTCGCCAACGGCGGCCCGCACGGCTTCAGCGAAGTGCTCTATGCCTACACGTCGGGCACGGCCAACAATGGTTCGGCCTTTGCCGGCCTCAACGCCAACACACCCTTCTTCAACACGACGATTGGCTTGGCGATGCTGGCGGGCCGTTATCTGACGCTGCTTCCGATGCTGGCGGTGGCGGGGGTCCTGGCGAACAAGAAAGGCGTGCCGGCGGGTCCGGGGACACTTTCGACATCGACACCGCTATTCACCGGCCTGCTCGTCTTCGTGATCCTTGTCGTCGGCGGCCTGACCTTTCTCCCCGCGCTGGCGCTGGGGCCGATCGTCGAGCACCTTCTGATGCTCTCGGGCACGACCTTCTAAGGACATATCCATGCGCGAGCTTACAAACGAATCCAAGCGACCGGCGGTGCCGGTACTGCAGGGCGTAACGCGACCGGTTCTCGTATCCGCCCTGTTCTTCATGGTCGTGGCGGGGATCGTCTATCCACTGGTCACGACGGGCGCGGCAGCGATCCTCTTTCCCGATCAGGCGCGAGGCAGCTTGATTCAGCGAAGCAGGCAGGTCGTCGGGTCAGCCGTCATCGGACAATATTTCACACGGCCAGAATATTTCCACAGCAGGCCAAGCGCGACGACGGCACCCGATCCCAAGGATGCGTCCAAGACGGTCGACGCGCCGTACAACGCAGGCGCGAGTGCGGCGAGCAATCAAGGGGTGTTGAGCAAGAAGCTGCTTGAGGCCGTAGCCGCGCGAAGCAGATCGTATCGCGACGAGAACGGACTGGGGCAAAATGCCAAGATCCCGGTAGATGCCGTTACCGCGTCTGCATCTGGCCTCGACCCGGATATTTCGCTTGCGAACGCCCGCCTGCAAGTTTCGCGAGTGGCAAAGGCCCGCGCGATGCCCACCCAGGACCTGCTTCGCCTCATCGATCGGCAGACCACCGGGCGCCAGCTTGGCGTGCTCGGTGATCCGCGGATCAACGTCGTGCAGCTCAACCTCGCCCTGGACGTAGCGGCGCACCGCCGCTCGGCGGCGCAGTAAGAAAGCGATACATCCATGTCATATGCAGATGCTGGCGTGCCGTCGGCCGCAGGTGTGATCGGACACCTTAAACCGATTTCCTGGGGCTCCGTGATCGGCGAGGCCTTCAAGAAATTGTCTTTCAAAGTCCAGATGAAGAACCCTGTGATGTTCGTCGTCTATCTGGGGAGCATCGTTACCACTGTGCTCTGGATTGGAGTGCTTACCGGCAAAGGCGGGGAGTCCGGCGCCTTCGTTTTCGCCATCGCCGCGTGGCTGTGGTTTACGGTGCTGTTCGCAAACGGAGCCGAGGCTCTGGCCGAGGGCCGCGGCAAGGCGCAGGCCGACGCTCTCCGTGCTACGCGCCAGAAGGTCCTTGCCTGCGTGCTCAAAGAGCCAAACCTGGAGAGCCAGTCCTGGCCCACTCCCAGTGACGAACTCGGCGTGGGAATGTTTGTCCTGGTCAGGGCCGGAGAGATCATCCCTGCCGATGGCGAGGTCATTCGCGGCGCCGCATCCGTCGATGAGTCAGCGATCACCGGTGAATCGGCGCCCGTAATTCGCGAGGCGGGCGGCGACTTCGGCTCGATCACCGGTGGCACGCGCGTTCTGTCCGATTGGCTGATTGCGAAGGTCACGGCCAATCCTGGCGAGGCTTTTCTCGACCGAATGATCGCGATGGTCGAGGGTGCCAAGCGCGGCAAGACGCCGAACGAGATTGCACTCACGATCCTCCTGGTCGCGCTGACACTGATCTTCCTGCTTGTCTGCGTGACGCTGCTTCCCTTTTCTAGCTTCAGCGTGGCGGTCGCGGGCGGTGGCAAGCTGGTCAGCATCACCGTTCTGATCGCTCTGCTGGTCTGTCTCATCCCGACGACAATCGGCGCACTTCTCTCAGCGGTGGGGATCGCTGGGATGAGCCGGATGATGAAGGCCAACGTGCTCGCGACCTCCGGCCGTGCGATCGAGGCGGCTGGCGACGTCGACGTGCTGCTGCTCGACAAGACCGGTACGATCACCCTCGGCAATCGCGAAGCGAGCACGTTTATACCGGCACCCCGCATAAGCGAGCGCGAGCTGGCCGATGCCGCCCAGCTCGCGTCCCTCGCCGATGAAACGCCCGAAGGTCGCTCGATCGTCGTTCTGGCGAAAACTGCCTTCGACATCCGCGGGCGGGAGTTGCAGGGCGCCGAAACGATCGCCTTCAGCGCCCATACCCGCATGAGCGGCATTGACGTCGATGGCCGGCAAATCCGCAAAGGCGCCGCCAGCGCGATCAAGCTGCACGTCGAACGGCTCGGAGGTGTGTTTCCGCAAGAAGTGGGCAAGATCGTCGACGACGTCGCGCGGCGTGGCAGCACTCCGCTTGTGGTCGCCGACGGCGTCCAGATCCTCGGTGTGGTCGAGCTGAAGGACATCATCAAGGGCGGCATCAAGGAACGCTTCGCGGAATTGCGCGCGATGGGCATCAAGACGGTGATGATCACCGGCGACAACCAGCTGACGGCCGCCGCGATCGCTGCGGAAGCCGGTGTCGACGATTATCTCGCCGAGGCGACGCCGGAAGACAAACTCGAGCTGATCCGCAAATATCAAGCGGAAGGCAGATTGGTTGCGATGACCGGAGACGGCACCAATGACGCCCCAGCCTTGGCACAGGCCGACGTCGCGGTCGCGATGAACAGCGGCACGCAGGCAGCCAAGGAAGCCGGCAATATGGTCGATCTCGACAGCAATCCGACCAAATTGCTGCGGGTCGTCGAGGTCGGCAAGCAGATGATCATGACACGCGGAGCACTCACGACCTTTTCCGTCGCAAATGATCTCGCAAAATATTTCGCGATCATTCCAGCTGCCTTCGTCGTGACCTACCCGGCGTTAGGTGCGCTCAATGTGATGGGGCTGCATAGCCCGGCGTCCGCGATCCTTTCGGCGGTCATATTCAACGCACTGATCATCGTCGCGCTCATCCCACTCGCACTCCGAGGCGTCAGGTATCGGGCAGAATCGGCAGAGCGTCTCCTGCGCCGCAACCTCTTCATTTATGGCTTGGGAGGGATTATCGCGCCGTTCATCGGCATCAAGCTCATCGACATCGCGCTGACGCCCTTCTTTTAAAGGTGGCAAGATCCGAACGAGATTAGAACGGCAGTTTGCACCGATGACGGATAGACGCCCAGATCCCGACGCGCTTCTTCAAATCGTGAAGGAAGAAGCGCAACGCTCGAGCCGCGGCCAGCTGAAGATTTTTTTCGGCGCCTGTGCTGGCGTGGGGAAGACGTTCGCGATGCTCCACGCCGCGCGCCAAATGCTGGCCGAGGGGACATCGGTTGGGATCGGGATCGTCGAGACGCATGGGCGCAGGGAAACCGCCGCTCTTGCCGAGGGCCTTCCGACCGTGCCGCTCAAGGATGTCGGTCGTGGTCAGGCGGTCAAGGAATTCGACCTCGACGCGGCGCTAACCTCGGGGTTCCAGCTCCTCATCGTCGACGAACTCGCGCATACCAACGCCCCGGGCAGCCGCCACGCCAAGCGGTGGCAGGACATCGAAGAGCTGCTCGACGCCGGAATCCATGTCTATACCGCAGTCAACGTCCAGCATCTCGACAGCGTCAACGACATCGTCGGCGGGATCATCGGCATCCGCGTGCGGGAGACTGTTCCCGAACGGATCTTCGATCGCGCGACCGATGTGGTGCTCGTAGATCTGCCGCCCGACGACCTCCTGGCGCGCCTCGCTGCGGGGAAAGTCTATATCCCGATGGCAATCGAGCGCGCGCGGCAAAACTTCTTCCGTCGCGGCAATTTGATCGCCCTGCGCGAGCTTGCGCTGCGGCGCGTGGCCGAACGCGTGAACGCTGATGTGCGCACCTATCGCATCTCCCATGCGATCCAGAAAGTCTGGCCGACGCGCGAGTTGATCATGGTGTGCGTGAGCGCCCGCCAGTCCCAGGATAGGCTGGTGCGCGAGGGCGCGACGCTTGCCAGGCGTCTGCAGGCGAACTGGATCGTCGTGCATGTCGATCGTCCCCACCAAGACGACGACGAGGAAGCGCGGCAGATCCTGTTCAAGCTCGCGGCGACCGCGCAAAGCGAGGGGGCGGAATTTGCCAACGTTCCCGGACAGGACGTCACCGAAACGCTCCTGGATTACGCGCGCAAGCGCAACGCGACCAAGCTTGTCATGGGCAATTCTTCAGGAAGGCGCGCACTTCCGTTCCGCGCCACGCTTGCCGAACGTGTCGCCCGCGCCAATCCCGAAATCGGAATAATCCTGCTGGGCGTTCCGAAGACGGAATCCTCCCGCGGACCTCGCCCGGCACGGACCACGCCCGGCTCGGCGCGTGCGCTACTGATCACGACGTTCGCCTGCGCGGTTACGACGGGGACCGCCGACTTTCTGTTCCGCGTCTTCGACGTCTCCAATATCGTGATGCTCTTCCTGCTTACGGTCGTGTTCATCGCGTTTCGGCTGGGCCGTGTCGCGGGGGCATGGGCCTCGTTCTTGAGCGTGGCACTGTTCGATTTTTTCTTCATCGAGCCGCGCTTTTCCTTCGCGGTCTCCGACACGCAATACGTCTTCACCTTCGCGCTGATGCTGGCTGTCGCCTTGATGATCAGCCAGCTTGCGGCACGGTTGCGTTCCGAAGCACGCATCGCCCGGGCCGGCGAACGACGCGCATCAACTCTGGCCCAGGTGGCGCGCACCCTGTCGGGCGTTATCAAGACCGACCAGATCAGTGCGATATGCAAGGAAACGATTGCGCCGCTGTTCAATGCTCGTCTCGAGATACTGCTTCCAGGCACCGACGGAAAGTTGGTCGCGGCGGGCAATTGCGCGTTTCTGGATTTTTCCGTCGCGCAGTGGAGCTACGACCACATCCAAGAGGCTGGACTCGGAACGCAGACGCTCAGCGCGGCAGAGGCGCTTTATGTGCCGCTGAAGGGGCCCGCGGCTGTGCGCGGAGTCCTGGTACTCGAACCGAAGGCCGGCCCTCTCTCCGCCGACCCCGATGACCGGCGTCTGCTCGACGCTTGCTGTTCGTCGATCGCCCTGGCGCTCGAACGCATCCATTTCGTCGAGGTCGCCCAGGATACGATCTTGCGCATGGAAGGCGAGAAGCTGCGTAACACCCTCCTGTCCGCTGTTTCGCACGATCTCAAGACACCGTTGACGGCGATACGGGGCCTCGCGGAAATGCTCGAACATCCAGCCGATCTCGCGGAGGGGGAGCGTTGCGACCTCGCACGTTCAATCCGCATCCAAGCCGACGAACTCAGACGCCTTGTCACGAATCTTCTGCTGCTTATACTGTTTTTCCACGTCCTTCATAAAGGCGCCCAGCAGATCCTGGATTGAATAGCGTATCACCTGAAGGAGAACATGCTGCTCCGGGGTGACGCGCAAGCCTTCACGGTTGGTCTGGTCGACCAGCAGGGGGTTTTCGATCCGCGAAATGTTGACGCGACCGATGAACTGGGTTTTGTTGAGCGTGTAACCAGAACGGCGAAGGGCCCGGCGATCAAGCTCGAGCCAATCGTCTTCCTCCTCGCCATAGGGATATACGCGATACCGATCCCTGAAAAGCAGGATGCCAGACCAACGTTCCTGCACCTCGCGAACCGCCCTCTGTTCACCGATTGCATCAATGCCTGAAAGCCGGCGACGGTTGTACCAATGCGCTTCGAACGAGAATGGCCCGACGGTGGTGAGTGCGCTATCCTCGATATGCCCTTCCTTCCCGATGATCGCCCCCTGAAGATCATCCACGGTCAGGGTGATCATCTGTTTCTCTTGAGGGTGATCGAACCCCAGATCCAGCGCCTCGACGACGATTTTGAGGACCGGCGCACTGTCGATGATTTCGTAAGTTCCGCTGACCTTAGCGTGGGCGGCCTCCAGTAAGGCGGCCGGCATGATTGGAACGGCGACGCGATCGCCGTTCCAATATATCGCTATGCGAGGCCTGGTGCTGGCGTCGGCAAAGGGATCGGTCAAACGCGCGAAATCGTCCTCGGTCAGTTCAGTGACACGGGTCTGTGTCCAGTTTTCTGTAAGGTCACTGATGACAATAGAGGTGCCGGACCAAGTTTTGGACGGTTTCAGCGGCCCTGCTGTTGGCGCGACGGGAATTTGATCGAGCATGGCGTCGACATCCCCAAACGCGCGCCAGTCGATTTCGAGCAGATTGAGATGGGTTTCATCGGCTCGCGCTGTCTCAACACGCAGCCGTTCACCAAGGCGCATGGCCGACAGGCGACCGATGCCCTTTTCACCAAGATAGGGAGTTTGCGCATCGCCACGCTTGAGCGCGGCCTCGACCTCTCGTTTCCGCGAAGCGGTTCCGATCACGAGAAAGTTGCGCTCCAGATCAGCGCGCGACATGCCCGATCCGGTGTCGGACACGGTGATCCGGTTGAAACGCTTCTGGGCCTCCGCCAAGCTATCGAGGAGGCTCTGCCGACTGGTTGCGGCCTTAATCGCTTCTCTGAAGCCCTCTAGCGCCGCTTCGCTAGCGGTGGGCAAAAGCGCTGCCGTCGCAGCTTCCTTGCTTTCGTCGGCACTTCCCCCCGCCCCGATCTTCTCGATCAGCTTGAGGTAGGCGCGCCGCGGAAGGGCGATATCAAAACGCACATCAACGCCGGCTTTCGTCCCAGCATCGAAGCCGTTTTTGATAAGCTCGTAAAATGCGATAATATCCGAGCTAATTAGCTCGGATCCAAGCTCTAATACCGTTCTGGCCGTAATGCGAAACAAAGCTCATCCCCCGTTGAGGGTAGCCTAGAGCCGGTTGCGAACGCAGCCAAGGAAATCTGTTCCGCCGCCCTCTAAGGACAGCTGGATGGCGTAGGTATCTGGCCGGTGACCCACGATGGATTTGCCGCGTCGCCCATCGCGCCGACGGCGTACGCCGCCACACTCGCTGCCTGGGAGCGTTCCAGCAATGATGGCTGTCCCCCGGTTTCCGTTGCCAGATCGCCACCATTGCGTAGAACGAAATCCGGAGTGCGAGGGGGAAGAGATTGTCAGTGGTACCGTCAACAGCGGCATGGGTCCGTTTCCTCCGGAATTATGGGCCGATTCCCACCAATGACAACATGTACGACGAATCGATCCAGCGAGCACTTAAGCGTCACAAAATTGCGCCGATCACGCTTCCAGCTCAGTTTCTGCCGGCTCTTCTAGCGAATTTTCACAGCGGAGAGCCGATTTCGCAGATCATCACCGGAACTGCTGGTGACGGCAAAACCTATCATTGCCGCGAAGTTTGGACGGCGCTTGGCGGCGATGTCGCCGTCTGGAATTTAGGAGCCAAACTTCATCGCATCGCCATCGGCGATCACACGCTCGTCATCGTCAAGGATTTAAGCGAGCTGAAGGACCAGGAAGGCGGCGACCTGATCGAGGCGTTCGCCGCAGACGCGGCCTCATCCGAAACGAAGACAATATATCTTGTTGCAGCCAACCATGGCCAGCTCTTGGAAAAGTTGAAGACGGCGCCCCAGACCGCAACCGTGAAGCGCTTGGCGCAGGTCGTTGAAGACCTGCTCGTAACCGGAACAACGGCGGACAATGGCGTTCGGCTCGAGCTGAGCGACCTCAGCCGTGCGCCGGCCGCGCAGATGACCATCGATATCATCAAGGCGATTACCCAGCATGAGGGATGGGGTGGGTGCGACACATGTCCGTCCCAAACTGAGGGACAAAGCTGTCCAATCCGCGAAAATCGCCGGCGGATGATGGCGGAAGGCCCGGATGATCCGTTCCAGGACCGACTAGCCTCGCTGATCGAACTGAGCGAACGCAATGGCAGCCACTTCCCGGTCCGCCAGCTTCTGGCCCTTGCGTCGAACAGTCTGCTTGGGCATCCCGATGCGCGCGATGGCCTGATGTCGTGCGCCGATGTGCCTGACATCCAGCAAAGCGGACGGTCAGATCTTGCCAGCATCTATCGCAACATCTTCGGCGAAAATTTGAAAGCCAGCCGGGCAGAGAAAACCGAACTGTTCAAGAAACTGAACATCTTCGGCATTGGCGCGGAGACCAGCAACCGGGTCGATAATCTGTTGGTCTATGGCGCGGACGATCCGGCCTATTCCGAGGCTTACGCCGCGCTCGTGCTGAGCGATCTGATCTATGGTGCCACACCGGCCTATGCGCGCGCGCAACGCGCCTATCTCGAAGGTGTCGAAACCAGCGACCGCTACCGATATCTGACGCTGCTTCGGTCCCAGCGCCAGCGACTCTTTTTCACGATGCCAAAGGCGCTCGAAACCCAATATATGTTCTGGGATCTGACCGTGTTCCGGTTTGCGGGCCTGTACCTAGACGTGGCAAAAAAACTGACTGCCGGGCAGCAACTCCCGCGCACCGCACTGTCGCTCGTCGTGCGCGGATTGAACCGGATCTTCACGGGCATGCTTGTCCAGAATCAAGACGAACTCGTTCTCGCCACATCGGGCAGCTATTCGCAGAGCAAGCGCAGCCCGTTGTTAGATGAGCTTATTTCGGTACCGCGCGCTGCTGGCGAGGAAGTCAGTCTGGTCGCCGATGATTTTGGTGGTTTTGGTGTTTCGGTTCGCCTCGTCCGCGGCGACGACATCCCGCTCGTCACGCTTTCCCTATCACCAACGCGGTTCGAATTTCTGGGTCGGGTTGCCGATGGCGCGCTGCCAAGCAGTTTCTCGCTAGAGTGTCATGAGGATCTCCTCGCGTTCAAGGCAAGGCTACTGCGTGAAACCGAGAATAGACGCCATCTCGATGGCGATGATCAGGCAACCGATGGCGAACTGGTGCTGCGCTTCATCGAACTGGGCAATGACGGGCGCGCCACGCCACGTCGGGTAATGGTGCGAGCATGACCATGGAAGTGCTCGATCGTCCGTCGCTGTTCGAAGACAAGAGCGGTCCGGCCATCTGGGTCGATGAGGCCATATGGGGTCATCGACTTCATGATGAGCAATCACCCTGGCTGACATTCCTCGAATTTCTGACCGTGCTGCTGGCCGAGCATGAAGCGGGTAGACCCTTGGTCGAAGATGAGCTGAACACGCTTTCCTACCGCCCACAGGTTCAGCTCAAGCTGCGCAATCTCGTCTTCAACAACCCGCATATTGTCACGGTCCGGGCGGCAAACCTGTCAGACGACGCATCCTGGTCACTGTGGCTGCAGAAAATAGCGCAGTCGGCGGGCGGCATCGACAAGCCCGACTTTTCCTATCTGCGCGAGCGGTTCGAGACCTTCACCGATTTCGCAGCGGTGATCGATTTCCTGCAGGGATCGGCGATCGAAGGCACCAGCAACAAGCGCTGGAGCTCGAAGTTCGTTTTCCCCTTCGGGCCGAACGCGCTATATGAAGATGTCAGCGTCAGTGCCAAGGGTGGCATCTCGACCGATCGACGCTTCTTCGCGCGTACCGGCGAACTGCTTTACCTGATGCTTTGCCGCAGCAATCGCTCCGATGAGCTGCGCACCAAGCTTATCGAGCGCTTTCTCGAAAACCCGGCACCCTATGACGGTATGGTGCGGGCGCTGCAGGGAGAACCGCAAAAGTCCCGGGCTGAGCGTGGCGGCGCGTTCCTGCCCTGCGCCACCCATCCGGTGTTCGACCGGCTTGCGGAAGACTGGATGGCGATCCTCAATCTGCCGATCCCCGCCTATGATGTGATCCCGCACCTGGTAACGGTCACCGGTCTCAATCTGGTCCTCTATCAACTCGACAGGGCACGCGAGGTGCTCGCTCGTGCGCCGATCACCTTGGTCTGCGAGATCGTATCACCCAAGAAATCGGTGGTCCGTGATCTCTCGGCTGACTCCTACCAACATAACAATATGCTGCCGCAGCAAGCGCTGGACCGCTTCATCAGGATGTCGACCGAAACCCAGGCATGGACAGACGCGGTGGCGTCGGATGAGCCCGCGTTCAATGCGGCCGAGATACTGAAAAAGGCATTTGACTGGCCGGAGCCGGACGACACTGACGATATCGGCACGGATCCCGATCTGCTCGTGAGCCGCTTGGTGGAGCGCGCGGTCACCCGGCACAAGCAGCATGTCGGAAAAGTGCACGCGACTTGGTCGCGCGCGATCGGCCTCTCGTCACGGCGGTCGAGTCGGCGGATTCGCTACGCGCCGACCGACCGGCTCCTGAAAACCCTTGTGGTGACATGCGTGGGACGACGCATGGAATTCAAGGATTTCCTCGACGCGCTCTATGAGCGCTATGGGATCGTCATTGGCGATGGCCAAGCACGCGATCTGATTGCCAGCGGCAACGCCGACCAAGAAGATTTCTCCGACAATGCCCGCAGGCTGGAAGAGCGGCTCGCGAGCCTCGGTTTGCTAAAGCGATTGTCGGATTCCTGCGCCTATGTCGAAAACCCATTCCAGCGGACGGACGCGGCGTGAAACCATCAGAACTGATCGGCGCCGCTGGCGCGACCTCGCTTCGGCAGCGCCTTGGCACGACGTCGGATGATGACGGCGTCGCACGCTTCCTACTCGATCGTCTCTCGGGCGAGCAGGTCGCCGCGATTGCAGCAGCCTTACTCAAGGATCCCGCCACAGACGCTCTGTTGAAGATCGTAATCCCGCGTGCGCTCGTTGCGGATTTCGACCTACCCGAGCATGTCCTGACGGACGAGCGCACGACCCATGTTCGCAATGCGGAGTGCGATCGGCCAGCGCTGCTGATGGCGAACGCTGATGACGACCAGGGCGCCTCTCTACACGACGTCACTTTGGTCGGCGCCAAGCAGCTGACCGAAGATCCCAAACCCTGGGTTGAGGCGGCAAGCGCGGGCCTTGGTTTGCTCGAAGGACAGAGCAAGGCCTGGATTGCGGCTTTGCGCGGATTGAATGAGGCCGACGATTGGACCCTCCATCAGATCGCCCACTATGTGGCCCTCACCCGTTCCTGTATTGAGGAACAGTCAACACCCGTGGCAGCAGCGTTAGGTTGGGCGCTTCCCGCTCTGCATTTGCCACGCGACCGTGGCTATTTTCTCGGCCTGACCGACAAGGATAGTGATCAGCCGCGCCGCTGGAAGAAACTGTTCGAGAAATTGGTTTCCGATCGCAAGCCTCTGCTCAATAAGCAGCGAGCCAATCGCCAGATCATTGAGAGTGAGGAGCTTCGCTCGCAGTTCGAGCAGGTGCGAGAAGATATCGCACCGCATGCCTATGAGGTGATCGAAGCCTTTATCGAGGCGGCACCTGGCTGGGGTGACGAGGCTGAGGCCCTTGCCACCTTCGAATGGGAATCCGACAGCATCCTTCAGCTCTTTTCGGGGTTGAAGCAAAAGAAAACCCGCCTTCCAGAAGAAACGATCAACTTCTTCGAGTTCGAGTTTCCCGACCGCCTGAGCGATGCCGATCTCCAATATCTTGCGCAACTGAAAGCCCGAACCTCGTTGAAAGAGGCACGGGACGACGACCGCGAGTTTTTCGAGGCGCATCGCGAAGATCTCGCCAAGGAAAAGCCGCTCCGCGCAAAATGGGAGCGCTTCATCTTCGGGCGACC
The DNA here is from genome assembly GCF_035019905.1 of Sphingomonas sp. 10B4. Lineage (NCBI taxonomy): Bacteria > Pseudomonadati > Pseudomonadota > Alphaproteobacteria > Sphingomonadales > Sphingomonadaceae > Sphingomonas > Sphingomonas sp. 10B4. The sequence continues at coordinate 35,117 of NZ_JASJVC010000015.1, forward strand.
TCTCGAGTGCACCGATTTCGCGGAAGGTCTTTTGCGGGCGATCGAGCGCCTCTTTGGTCAAGTAAATGCGCATGGCAGCCAGCGCACGCTCAAGATCAAGTCGGCACGCCGTACGCGTGGCCAGTGGCTCGACATCAACGCCGATATCGGCCGGGCGTTCGGGCTACGCTATCGTGGGCTGCAATCGCTCATGGGCCCTGCCGTGCAGTGGGACGCACCCTATCTCTTCGCCTATGAAGAATTGCTCGAGCGCGCCAGGCGCCGGAAGAAATACAAGCCCAACACGTCGGTCTCGCGCGCGAGCGTCCAGATCAAGTTCGATGTAATACTTGAGGTCGGGAGCGGCGCGAGCGGCGAGCGCGCCGTCGTCCAATTAGTCTGGCAAGCGCAACCCAATGCCATCGGTCTCGAATTTCCAGGAGATCTGGCGCGGCTGATCAAGCGCCCGCTGGTTCGCACCAATGTCGCGCGTTTGCCTGTCAGCCAGAAGGGCGCTCTTCAGGCCGTCTCGCTTGCCGACGTCGGTACGCTCCAGCCAGCCTTCGGCCAGGACTCTGGTTCGCTCATTCCGCGTAACAACGCTGGCGCGGATATCGGCAAGCTATTCCCCCGCCAACTGAAGGAAGCAAAGGTTGCCGGTCGACTTTCCTCCGAAGGCGCGCAGGCGATCGAAGAGGCATGGCAACGTTTCTCGCTGCTTTATATCGAGGCTGTCGGCGCGCTACAGAGCTCGGGGTATGCCTCGTCGGCGCTGCTTGAACAGGCCGAAGCCTATGGCGCGTTGCTGCGCACCCTTTCGGTCAATGCCACAGGCGACATCAGCAGGCGCGATCTGTGGGAGCCGGTGCTAGGTATCGGCACTGTCTTGGTCACGGGTGCGGCGCCCTCAGCGATCATCGCCCCCTGGCACCCATTGCGGATGGCCGGAACGGCGGTCAAAATGCGTTCGCTGACCGGCCTCATCGACTATCTGCTGTCCGATGTTGACGTGAATTTCGGGGATCCCAGACTCTTCTTTTCGGATCTCCGCGAAGAGCTTGCCCATCCGCTCTATCCCGAGATCGCGGTAGGTTATAACGGATCCGAGGCAGTCCTGCTCGCCGAGACCAGCACCGTAAACGACTATAGCCTGCTCGAACGACCGGTGCGCGATCCGTCGGAAACGGCGACCGATGTCGATCCGGCCGAGGCGGCGCGGCAGATCCGAAGCCTTCTTGATCGCTATCTTGATCTTCAGCCGCATGAGCGCTCGAATCTCAGCATCATGCTCTATAATTGCGACGCGGCGGGTCTCCCACTCGCTACCGTCAATGCACTCAACTCGGTCCAGGATCAGGATGAAGTGCATTGCAATGTGATGGTGCGGCACCGCGACCGCTCCAAGCTCGGCAATGTCTATTCCGAACTGCTCGAGAAATCCGAAGGTGATCCCGATGCGGTCGTGGTCAGCGAGACGTCACGCAACTTTATGTCCAAACTGCGGATCGGCGTCATGCTGGACAGCGGCAGCGTCCCTGCGGACGGCACGAGCCGCGAGATCGATGTAGCGTTTCTCCACGACGTGGTCTCGCGCCAAGCGCGCGAAGACTGGTTCCCCGTGCCCGCCGGCAACGACAATCCGACGCTGTTGGAGCATGTTCCGGCGCGTTGGTCCTATCGGCGGGTCACGGCCGAAGATGAGCTGAAAGCCACCAGCTATCTGACCTGTCCAAGGCAACCCGATGCCGGTTGGGCCTATGTCGATGCAGTGGCTGGCGTCATTCGCCGCCAGCCGCACGATCCCCAAGTCCATTATCTGCCAGCGCGGCAAATATCGTTTCAGGATCATGGCCTGAAATCGATGTTCGACGAGGTCCACGCCCTTGCCGAGTGGGTCGCGACCTATGACGACCTGCTCGACAAGCGCCAGCTCGCCGCGCAGGGGATCAACGTCATCCGCTATCGTCGGCAGCGGACTCATGGTCGCAATATGGTTGTCTCCTCGACCTCGGAACTGCGCATTCTTCACGTCCTCGTCCGGCGTAGGCTGTCGGAGCTTTCGCTCGGTCTGACCGACGACAAGCTCTCTGCGCTGGCTCGACGAATGATCGACGACGCTGCGGCCATCTCGGGCGATATCGTGTTGCGTGCCGCCAAGCGCGGTGTGTCAGCCGGTGAACTGGTCGGGCTCGTACTGAGCCGGGCGCTGGTCAGGGAAGAGCTTGGCGGCAGCGCTGCGGTCGCGTGGTTCTTGCTCGACGACTATGCGGAATGGCTTGGCCAGCGGGAGGAGGGCATTGCCGACATTCTAGGCCTATCCGTCGGCACCGACCCAGATGGCACGGTCAGGCTGCGCGCGGTCGTCACCGAAGCAAAATATGTCGATGCGTCGGGCCTTGCGGAAGCCAGCCGGAAATCGCGACAGCAGCTTCGCCAAACCGTCGCGCGGATGGATGACGCTTTGTTCGGCGATCCCGGCCGTCTCGACCGCGACCTGTGGCTGTCGCGGATTGCCGATCTGCTACTCGACGGGACTGCGGCGCTCGGGCAGGGTAGCCTGCTCGAGCGGGTGCGGGACGGTATCCGCCGCGGTTCGGTGCCGATCGACCTTCGTGGCTATTCGCATATCTTCATCTCCGGACCGGCAGGTGATGCCAGTTCGCTCGGCGAACAAGAGCCGATTGCGGACATCGCCAGTGGCCTGCAGGAGGTGTTCAGCCGCGAAGGCCTGCGTCAACTGCTCAAGGCCTATGAAGCCAATGCACCGCTTGGGGCGCTGCGCCAGGCGCTTGGCGATGAGCATGTCTGGGATCAGGCAAACTATCGCGATCCCGCACCCCGTGTCGACTGGACCAAGGCGATTGCGGCCGAGCCCAAATCGCCCCTGCCGACACCTGTGATCGTGGGTGTCGATGATGAAGACGATGATGACGATGCGCCCGAGGGCGACATGCCACCACCCGCACCCGATACGCCGCCCGCGCCGCCGTCCGAATCAGATGCTTCGCCGGCAGTCGAGGAAGCTGAGACACCAAAAGCGGCTGACCCTGAACCAGTGGTCGCGCCAGTTGCCATCAAGGTCGAAACCCAGGCCGACCCTATGCCTGAATCCATGGTAGCGACGCCCGACACTACCCCGCCATCAGGCACGTCGCTCGATGCGCTGATTCAGGCCAATGCCGAGCGCTCGATCGAGGATTCCGCCGAGGAGCGGGCCTGGCTGGAGAGCAGCGCCCAGAAGCTGCGATCCGCGCTTCTAGGCTATAATCTCCAAGCTAAGATCGTCGGCACTCGCCTGACGCCTAATGCCGCCCTTATCCGCTTCATGGGCAGCGATCGCCTCCGTGTCGAAGACCTGGAGGCCCGGCAGTCAGCGCTGCTGACGACGCACGGCCTTCGCCTCATCTCGATTTCACCCTTACCGGGCGAGATCGTGGTCGGGGTCGCGCGACCGCAGCGTCAGATCGTGTCGCTCTGGGATGTGTGGGCGCGCCGTGCACTCAATCGCAATCCCGCCGGCATGAACACCTCCTTCGTGCTGGGCCTGAAGGAACTCGACGGCGACGTTCTTTATCTGAACCTTGGCGGCGCCTTTGGTGGCGGCCAAGCGCATGAGCCGCACACATTGGTCGCCGGCGCGACCGGTAGCGGCAAGTCGGTGCTGATCCAGGCGTTGCTGCTCGACATAGCGGCCACCAATCCGAGCGCGCTCGCCCATATCTATCTGATCGATCCAAAAATGGGTGTCGATTATGCTGCGATCGAACGGCTGCCTCATCTGCAAAATGGAGTGATCGTTGACCAAGTACGAGCGGTCGAGGTTATGGAAGGTCTCGTGAGGGAGATGGAGCAGCGTTACGAACTGTTTCGGACCCATGGCGCACGCGATATCCGGGCCTACAACACCAAGACCCCGGCTGCCGACAGGTTACCAGTGATCTTCCTCGTCCACGACGAATTTGCCGAGTGGATGTTGACCGAAGACTATAAATCGGCTGTCACGGCGAAAGTCTCGCGCCTTGGCGTCAAGGCGCGCGCCGCTGGCATCCATCTGATTTTCGCGGCTCAGCGTCCCGACGCCAACGTCATGCCGATGCAGTTGCGCGACAATCTCGGCAACCGTCTGATCCTGAAGGTGGCGAGCGTAGGCACATCCGAAATTGCGCTTGGCGTCAAAGGCGCGGAGCAGCTTTTAGGTCTTGGTCATCTCGCGGCTCGCCTGTCGGGCGAACCCGGGATTATCTATGCTCAGGCACCGTTCCTATCGGATGACGATATCGATCGTGCCGTCGATGCGATCATCGCGGGCGACGCCATTATGGGTTGAGGCTTGGACGGCCGCCTACTTGTGACAGATGACGCACCCGCCCGCACCTTCGTCGATGCCATAGACATCATCGATGGTTTCGGCGGTGCGCGCCGATAGCGGGTTGACCTTGCGGTTCCGGCGCAGTCGCTCGCGGCGCTTCTCATAATCCGCTTTGATCTGCTCGACCCGAGCCGGTTCGACTAGATCGGTCAGACTCTCACCCTGGCTCCAGGTGAAAGGCGACCCATCTTTAAGGGCCGTCTTTTCATAATCGACAGCTTCGGCAAAGCGCACGGGATGATGCTCCGATAAGCGCACCCATTCGATCTTCTGCTGGAAGAAGCAGAAGGTACAGCCCGATCGTGACCGCCAGCTATAATATTCCGGTTCGCCAACATCCGCCCGGTCGAGGATTTCGATCACGCCGGTCCGATCAATGCCTGCCTCGCGCAGCGGCAGATGCACCTTCATATTGGCCTGTGTGGACTGATAGCCTTCGCGGGTCGGTTCATCAGCGCGAATGGCGACATAGGAATGAACGATCGTGCCGGCATCTAGATCGCGACGCAGCCACTGCTCGAGTGGCCTCAGTTTCAACTGGCGGGTACACCAGCGTGTGCGGGGCGAAGGCAGGAAATTGCCATATTCCTCGAGCCAGAAATCGAAGTCGCGGTCGGGGTTCAGACGCTCGATCGGCCGTCCGAGAAAACCTTCCAGCTTGTCCAGAAACTCGTAAACCTCGGGCAGCTCCTTGCCGGTATCGGTGAAGAAATACTCGATCGGCAGTTGGGGATGATGCTGGCGCATATACACCGCCAGCGCAGCGCTATCGCGCCCGCCCGAAACACCCAATATGTGCCGTTCGGCCTTCACGCCGCCTCCACTTCTTCATCTTCGCGTTCAGCAGCCAAACTGGCGACCGCGCGCGCAAGCGCGGCGAGGCGCAATTGTCGGTCGCCACGGTCCGAGCCCAATGTTTCAAGCACCCGTTCGGCCAATCGCGCCGCTTGCACCTTTTCGCCTTCGGTCAGAACAAAACTGCTCAGAATCGGCGGCATCAACGGATCGAGCCCAACCACCAGTGCCAGCGCTTCCGTATTCGAACGGCGGTCGCGCACCACCGCCAAGGCTTCCAGTTCACGGAAACGCCGACCGTAGCGAGCGACTTCGGTTAGCGCCTGCTCGCGATCGCGATCGGACCAGCCATGGGCGGGACGGTGCAACAGGATGCTGAGCAGCCCTTCGATATCTCCGTCCTCGGTTTCTAGGCCGGCGGCGCGATCGGCAAACGCATCGAAATTGAAATCATTAGTGAGATTCTTGGTGACTGCCCCTCGCTCTGCGATTCCCTCGAACGTGACCGGATCCACGCCAAGCGCCCGTCCCAGAGCGCGCCGCATTTCCAATAGCAGCGCTGGGTATGCGGCTTCGCATTCCAGTAGCGCTTCGAACACGGGCTCAGGCGCTAGTTTGTCTCCAAGCACATTTGGGAGATCGTCGAACAGCAGGGCTTCGGGATCGCTTGATTTCATGACAATGCGACGGATGAGCCGCGCACTCTCGCTGATGCGGTTGGTGCGTGCCGCATAAGTGGGAAGTGCTTCGAACCGCTGGAACAGCGCCTGTGCGACAGGTAGCGATGCCGCGTCCTGATCGATGCCGAACAACAGGGCGAGACCGCTCAGAAAAGCGGTTTCCCGAACGGACCGATCGATCTTGCGAAGGCGGAAATCACCCGGCCGCTGCAGCAGCTTGTCGACGACGACATCATCGATCGCGATCTGGAAGACGCCATTGATATAGACGGCGATCGTGTCGCGCATCGAGAGCATGAAGGCCAGCGCCAGGACGGGCATGACCCCAGCCTTGATTCCAAATGGCGGTTTCGCCCACGCGGCATAGACGTGATCGAGGGTATGATCGCCCGCCTCACTGATTACCTGCCATGCCGGGCGGAGCGAGGTGCCTTGCGGCGAGCGATCAGGCTCGGCGAAATCGAAACGCCCGGGCGCGATTTCGGCGTGAAGACCGAACGGCTTGAGCACGGTCAGATAGAGGCCGAGTTCAGCGGGATAGCCGGTCATGCCCAGATCTTTCTCGGACCCGCGCGTCACCATGGCGTGGCAGAGCTCACGCAACGCGGCCATCGAATTGGACGACGGCTTGTCGCGCTGGAGCAGTTCGCTCTTCAGGATCGGCGCTTCAGGAAAACCGACATCAGCAAGCGCGCTGGCGATTAACGCGAGGGGTTCGCGCATGGGTTTTCCGGGCGTCGGTGCCAGCCACCAGCGCGCACCCTCGAGCGATGCCTCAAGTGTACGATGCAATAGATCAATGCAGTGCGATTGGCGCGCTGCGATCTCGCGCCGCGCGATACGGTCACCCTCGAGCTGGGGATGATCGCGATAGACACGCTCGACTGCGATCAGTTCGGCCGCACTCGACCGAAGCGCGAAGCTGTCGGCCGCACCGCCAATTGCCATGATCCGACCGCTGGTTTTAAGGATCGCCGCTGTGGCCTTGCACAACATTTTGACTTCACCTTGGTCGATTTTGCCATCGCCCAAGATCAGCGCCAAAAGCCCGCTACCGCGCTCGGGTCTAGCGAGCAGGGACGCGGCGATGCTGGCAGGCGTGTCATCGACACCGGCGAGAACCAGCCCGATTTCGAATGTCCGAAGCGCGCCGGTGAGGAAATAATGCCGTTTGGCCGTCGCGAAGCCGAAGCCCACACGCTGGGGCAAGCCGTCGAGCTGGCCCGTGTCCACCGGCACGACCGATCGGGAAATGGCATCTTCGAGATCGAAATCACTCCCGGCGAACAGGGCATATCCGCCAAGCCGCGGCTGGCGGATCAAAACGGCCCAATCGAGCAGGTCGGCAATCGCGGCCCGGCGCCTTTTTTCGTCGATCTCAGGCACCGCCTGCGCAAGGATATCGTCAGCCAGAGCAAGGCCCGATCCGTTGCGGAAGAACTCGATCACGGCGGCCGACTTGGTCAGTGCGACATGGACCTCGTTGCCCTTAGCCGCTGCGCGTTCGATAGCTTCGAACGCAAGGCTGAACCGGTTGCCGTCATTGCCGCTGGCGAGTGCCATCCCGAAGTTCGAGCCGAGATAGTCCCAGAGCCTGGCCGGATCATAAGTACCGCCGCCAACGTCGGTGGACTGCAGAAACTCCTGGAAGCCGGCCGGTTCGGCAGAACTGAGAAAGCCAAAGACGCTGCGCTCATTCTGCGCAAAGCGCGCCCGCGACACCGGACCGAGCAATAGTGCAGTCACGGGGTTGAGCGGCCAAGTGGCAGTCAGCGCTTGTGTCAGAACATCCGTTTCGGTGGGCCTGCGCAGTGCAACGGCATGAGCGACAGCCGATGCGCCTATTGTCGCATTGTCCGGTCGCCACGGGCATGTGATCGCCCGGCCAAGCAAAGCAACGGTTTCATCGGCTCCGCTCAAAAATGCAATGTCGTGGAAGCGCCCTTGGACCTTTGCCCATTCCTGCCGTGCATCGCGCGCTGCGCGCGCCGCATATTGTTCAAAGGACTGATGCAGGATGCCGATGACGACCAGTCGACCCTTACTGCGAGACGCATGCTCTGCGATATCCTGCAGCAGGTGGACGTCGCCGCCCTCCAGCGCCTCATGCTCGAGGAGCTTGCCGAGCTCGTCGAGGATCAGGAGCGTCCCGGTGCCGGCTTCTTCGCCCGATCGCTTGATCACTCGGATCAGCATATCATCGCTCGAACCGGCCGCCGCGCGTCGTTCGGCATCCCACCGGAAGCTTATCGCCGCAGCATCGGCAATCGCGTCGCGTAATCGTGTGCGGCTGCCCGTCACGGCGACAACGAACCAAGGGCCATGCTCTTCGGGGAAGGCATCGGCATAGGCTGCGGTCATCGCCTTACCGGCGATCTTGCGGGCCACCTTGCGATTCTCGGGGGCACCAGCAACGAGATTGGCGACCAAGAGCGCCGCGCTCGACTTGCCGCCGCCGTAAGGGCCGGTCCAGGTAAAAGCACCCTGCTGGCTATCGACCTGGCTCTGCGAGAGCGTCGCCAGCGCCTTGGCGACACTCGCTTGCAGCACATAGCCAACGAGAGGTGGCGTGCCATTTAGATCCGCGTCGATCCGCGCCGAGCGCGCGAACCTGCGATCGATCGAGACGTGGTCGGCGAGCTGTGTCACGCCGCCACTGCCAGCGGATAAGCGAGCGCGATCAGTGTCAGCGGATCGATATCCTCACGTCGCTGGATCTGCCGCAGCCCGGCGGTGTCAGTCCACTGCCACGCATCGCCCGTGACGTCATCGAGACGCATTAGCCGGGTGATGACGCTGTCTTCGTCAAGCTTGAACACACGACCGGGAGATCCAGGCGCATAGCAAATCTGCTCCGCCGTCAACGCCGTCGAGCCGCCCTGACGTTCCCAAAACTGCGCCAGCGCGTAGGCGAATATTCCGTCTGGCAGCGTGGGTTTGGGTCCGCGGACAAATTCGTACCAGCCACCTATCCGGGCCTCACGAACCAGACCCAGCTCGGCCAACAAAGGCTCTGCAGCATCTTCGTTGAGCGCATCGCCACGGCGGACATAGCTGCGCAGGAAGACCTCGACATCGCGTTTGAGCGTACCGCGCGTCGCACGCCAGCCGCGGGCACCTACTAGGTCCAGCAACTCCTCGATCAGCGTCGGTGGGTCAAACTCGATAGCGGACAGGACGTTGAACGCATAAAAAGCTGTGGTCGTCATCGATTGGCTGCTGGCGATATGCCAGTGAGCGAGCCAAATCGTCGACGCCCGCTCGACAAATGGATCATGGCCCGTGTCCGCGAGGATTAGCCGGCCGAGATCGCTTGGCGCAATCTGGCGGTCTGCTTCGGTAAAAAACCCTGAAGCAAGCGCCCAATAACGCATTGATGCCGCCATATTGCGACCTACGCCAAAGCGTGTAATAGCCTCTTGTTCTTGGAATGTTCCCGCCGAAGCGCCGTCTGCTACGGCGTCAAAGGCCTTCTTCAACCACAGGAGGCGTAGAGGAAAGGTCTCATGGCCGGCGAACTGACCTCTCGAATCGTTATCAAATGCCCCATGCTTCATGGCGCAGAATGCTACTGGCGAACCTCTCCAGTGGCAACCCGAGACCGAACAATGGCGGCGATAATATGAGCGGCAGCCGCATCGATATCCCTCTCCGTTAGATATCGATGGCAGTAAATCCGGACGACGGATCGCGCATCTACGTCAGAAAGGCCCATTCTTTCAAGAACATGGGACACCCTTACTTGGCCAGCGGTGCATGCCGACCCAGTCGATAACGACACATTGCGCGCAACCATCGCGCACAGATCGTCACCGTTCACGTCTTCGAGCCTGATCGCCGCGCTGGCGGGGACCACGGGTCGGTCCCCGGTGATCCGTTCAAACCGAATCTGCTGCTGCGCGAGCCGGTCAAGCAGCGCGCCGATCAAGGTGCGGCCACGGCTAGCATCTTCACAGAGGGCGACCATCGCCATCTTTGCCGCCGCGCCAAACCCAGCGATCAGGGCAACCGGCTCGGTTCCGGGCCGCACCGCGTTTTGCTGACCGCCGCCATAGATGAGAGGTTCCGGGGTTGGGGCACCCGCAGCGCAGTAGAGAGCGCCCACCCCCATCGGTCCGTAACATTTATGCGCGGACAAGCTGAGATAGTCGACGTCAAGCTCAAGGACATCAATGGCAACCTTTCCCCCCGCCTGCGCCGCATCGGTATGAAACAATGCGCCCGCCGCATGTGTGATTGAGGCGACCTCAGAGACTGGCTGAACCACACCGGTCTCATTGTTGACCATCATCACCGAGACCAAAAGCGTGCACTCATCGACCAGGCTTTCCAGCCGTGGGAGATCGACCCTACCATATTGATCGACGGGGGCGACCACGACGTCGAAGCCCCGCCCCGCGAGGATATTGGCGGGTTCGAGGACCGCCTTATGCTCAACCGAAGAGACGACGATACGGCGGCGGCTCGAGTTCCGGGCCAAAGCTGAATGAGCGATGCCGAGGATCGCAAGATTGTTCGCCTCAGTCGCCCCAGACGTGAAGATGATCTCGGCCGGCGCAGCTCCAATCAGCGCAGCAACGTCTGCCCGGGCGTCGGCAATAATGCGCGCTGCCCGCTCACCCGAGCCGTTTGGCGACCCGGCATTGCCGGGAAACGTCCACGCCGCCAACATCGCGTCGCGCGCTTCCGGAGCCAGCGGCAGTGTCGCGAACCCGTCGAGGAAGATCGGCGTGATCGTCAAATCAGGCACTTCGGCAGCGCGCGGCAGTCGCGCGGCTGATGGCACAAAAGGCAAAACAAGGAGTGGGACGACACATCAGCAAACGATGTAGAGGAGATTTAGGGCGATCAGAAGGTCCTTTTGGAACAGCACGGCAACGAGCTTCGATCCCTCGATACAATTTCAACGCTCTCGATCGCCTGGTTCACGCTTGCGCTGACTTGCGTTTCGGTCTTGTGGCCCATCAACACCCGCATCGCGCGCCGGACTGCTCGCCGCACCCGTTACCCTATCGGCGATCATGATCTCCCGCGCCCGCTGCAACCGCCGAGACACCGCCGCCGGCATATCAGCCACGAACCCTGCGATATCCTCGGCAAGCGCGCGATCCTCGTCCTTCCCGGTTGCCGCCAGCGCTACCGCGGCTTGCCGGTAAGCCCCCCGGATTTGCTTCTGACGACCGAGCGCCAGCACATCTTCAGGCCGACGCTCCGGGTTCTGTGACCTTGCGAATTCCTGCGCGCGCTCTTCGATCAGCCGGTTCAAGTCCAGCTCCTTCCCCTGCCCTGCTGTCCGCGCCTCCAGATGGTGCGCCGGCGAGCGCACCCGCTTCTGGACATGGCCGCGTGCGCGGCGCGGCGTGGCTTCGGCGGCGATGCCGCGCTGGCGCAATTCATGGGCAAAGCTCTCGCGCCAGTGATGGAGATCGGCTTTGCGCGGGTTGAACCGCGTCCCGTCCTGGCCCTGGGTCGCGACGGTCAGATGGACATGTGGGTGATCGGTGTCGGTGTGCAGCGCCACCATATAGCTGAACTGCCCCTCGAACTCGACACGCGCGAACGCCTGGACGGCATCATGGATCGTCGCGGCATCGGTCGTGCCGCCGGGCATCGACAACACCATCGACATCGAGGTGGGCCGGTCCTTGCCATAAGGGTTCATCGCCTGATCGAGCATGTCCCAATCGGCGGCGATCCCCTTCAGGCGCTTTTCGTCGGTGATGATCTCGCCTTCACTGCTGCGAACCTCGAGCTTCCCGTGACGCGAGATATACCCAAAATGCTCGCCCAGATGACCCGCCCCACGCTGTTTGCCCGAGATCTTGACCATGACCTCGGGGGCTTTGCGGACGATCCGCTCGAGCTTGGCGCGCGCCTCGGCCGCGGACAGGCTTGGGGCGGCACCGCCCCCTCCCCTGCCTTTCCCCCCGCCGGATCGGATCCGCAGCGTTGCACCGCGCAAGCTGCGCTTGCCACCCGTCGGCGGGCGCCAGGCCTCCATCAGGCTCGGCAGCGACAGCACGCCGTCATCGTCGTCACTCATCAGGCGTATCCCAATAGGCCAGGTCGCCCTTGAGCGCCCGGCCAAGCGCGCGCAGCTGATCGGCCACCTCGTCACGGAAGGATGCGACCCGCGCCGCCTCGCGTGCCAGGTCGAGACGGGAATCCACCATGGTCGCGGCATGAAGAGCATGGACCGCCTGGTTGAGATTGATGCCGATCCGGTTGAGCTCGCGCCAGGACTGCGCGATCTGCACCCGGTCGGCACGCGGCGGTAGCGGGCTGGCATGGAGCCGTCGGCGCAGGAGCATGACCAGCCATTCGGTGCGCTTGAGGCCGCGTGCATCGGCGGCCGCATCGAGCCTGTCGATATCCTCGCGCATGAGCCGAAGCTGCAGCCGATCGGTCGAGCAGGTCCGAGGTGGAGACGTCGCGCCCGGCACCTCGACGACGTCCTGGAGCGCACCGTCGATCAGCTTGCGCAGGACCGCCGAGCGACCTCCGGAGGAGGTTGCCATCGCATCGAAGCGCGCCGCGAGATCATCGGGCAGACGGACGTTGAAGACGGCCATCCCCGAAGCCTATTGTCATACATTGACGGCGCCAAGCCTATCCGGCCCTCACCTAAAACCACTCGTCTGATAGTCTGCTCAAGCAGACTCTGGCCCTTCGATTGAGACAGCCCCGCCTCGAAAACAAAACCTCTCCGGGTGCCCAACCTCACCGGCGGCGCGAACCCCCTGGCCCGCCAACGAACGACAGCCGCACCCCTCATCGGGGCACGGCTGTCACATCATCTGCAAAATCAAAAATATCGACGCGGAGTAAGGGGTCTGTGTGACGGTCGTGCCTGCCTCACCGGATCACTCGAAGGCGAGGTCGCTCAAGGAAACGTCGCGCTCATCGCCATCGTCGAACATCACCCTGACCCGATCGGGGAGAAGCAGGCGCCCGGCTCGTGAATCCATCACCACTCGGAGCGCCGTGCCGCCCTGGAAACGACCAGCACTATCGGCACCGCTTCGTGGCCGCCACTCGCTGGTCGCCTGCGGAGCCGGACCGTCCAACGCGGAGGAGGAAGTTTGCACGACAGTGGGCTGGTCACCTTTGATCGGCGCTGGAGTCTTCAGTCCCGCGACGAATTTCGTCCCTTCTGCCAGCGTCACGCCGTCATCACCGAACCCGTCGACGAACGCGCGCACTTCGTCGGGAAAGGTTCGGGCTGCACGATGGAGATCGTAAAGGACGCGGATCGGCGCCTTGTCGATCGCGGCGCGCAGATAGGGCTGCATCTCGGCATAGGCGGCGTAGAGCGACACGAACTGCTTCGATCGGCCGAGCGCGCGGGCAATCTCGACCTGCGAGGCGCCGCCGAACAACATGCGCTCGATCCCTTTCGCCATCTCGAGCGGCGACAGATTGGCGCGCTGGTCATTTTCGACGATCTGGTCGGCCAACATCGCGCCGCTATCGCCCACCGGCGCGATGATCGCGGGGATCGTGATCCGACCTGCCAGGAGCGAAGCGCGATAGCGCCGCTCGCCCATGCGGATGATATGTTTGCCATCGTCGTTTCTGGCGCTGACACTGATCGGCTGAAGCACGCCGCGCGCCGCGATCGAGTCCGCCAGTTCCTGCATCTCCTGCGCATCGAACGTGCGGCGCGGGTTTTCCGGATCCGGCATGATCCAGTCGAGCGGCAGATCCTCGACCCGCCGCGCGCTGTCATGGACGCCGACGAGAAGTCCGAACTCTTCGGCGCGCTGATCGAACTTGCCCATCAGGCCGCCATCTTGGCGGTGCCGACGACCCGCCGCTCGATCTCGGCAAGGATCGCGCGGATTTCCTCGGAGGCCGCCTTGGCGCCGGTGCCGGTTTCGCTCCACACTGGCTGATGATGCTCGGCCGAATGCTTGTACGTCGGGCGCGCTTTGATGAACGCGGGGAACATCAGTTTCTCGCCGACGGCATGGGCGAGCTTGACCGCATTCTCCATCTCGCGGCGGTCGAACGGATTGACCATCGAGGGCAGCAACCCAAGGAAATTCACCTTGCGACCGCCGCGCGCACCTTCCGCTTTTTTGAGCGCGGTGAGCAGCATCTTGGCGCACTCGATCGAATCCTCGGCAACCTGGACCGGCGCAATGACCGCGTCGGCAACCGCCATCGCGCTCAGGGTAAGCTCGTCCCATTTGGGACCGGTATCGACGACGCAATAATCAAAATGGTCATGAAGCGCGGGAAAACGGCCGATGAAGTCGCGGACATCACCGGCCGCCTTGATCATCTGCAGACGCGAATCCGCGGCAAAGACCGTGATCCCCGGCGCATCTGCTAGATCGAGCGTGGCTTCCGGGTCGAACAGATCCGCTGAAAACCAACCCGCCCGTTCATTGGCGAGCCGGCGGGTCGAACTGCCCTGTGGATCAAGGTCGAGGAACGCCACGCGGTTCCCGGTCTGCTCGGCAAGATGCCAGGCGAGATGGGTGGCGAGGAAGGTCTTGCCGACCCCACCCTTGAGCAGACTGATGACGATGGTCTTCATCGGTCCAGGCCCTTCACGAACCGGCCGTCATCAACCGGCCCGTCACAAGTCATAGTCGTCCCCGCCATTGCGCAGGTTGCGCTCATAATGGTCACGCGAGGACCAGTCCCCTCCGCCACCGATACCGGGACCGACGAAGCGGAATAGGTAAACGGTGATCATGAAGCAGACGAACGCAAAGACGATCGCATGGTCGGGATGGCGGGAAAAATAATCGGCCATCTTCGGTCTCCTTGGCAAGTTGCAGGACGCCGATCGGCGCCCTCATCCGCGCCAGAAGACGCGGCCCCCGCTCGCTGCGCAGCCTCTCCTCTTTGCCTGACGGCAGGCGCGTGACAGGCAACAGAGCGATGTCGCCGATAGTCTGCTCAAGCAGACTCTTCGGCCATCCCCCCGGTAGGGGGGATGGCGCGCACGCAATATTCATCATTCTGGAGGTTTGCCGGACCGCATGCGGTAATCGCAGCGCCGGTAGAAACCGATCAGACGACTACGACCATGCCTTGGTGTCAGTCGGCGGGCGCGTGCAGTCGCCACTGCTCGACGAGAGCCACGATCTTGTCCTTATAGCCCAATTGATCGGGGTAAATCGCGCCGTGATGGCCGCCAAGATAGATGAACACGACCGCCATGTCGGGGGCGACCGCATGGTCGACCCCGAACAGGTTGGCGAGATCGAAGCCGCCATTATCGTGGGCGTTCCACCACGCCAGCAGGAAGTTGGCGACACGGCGCGCTTGCCCGGTGTCGGATGCGGCCAGATCGAAGAGCCGGTCGAGGGGCTTGGGTTACAGGCTGGCTCATCTGCAAATCCCTTTGTGAAAAGGTGGCCCCGACAGGGTCGGGGCCATGATAGCTCAATATTCGTGGGTGAGAAGAAGCGTTAGCACGCGCGTCGTGACATCCGGGTTGGTCGGATCGGACGAACCATAGGTAAGGTCACGATCATAATAGTCGATCTTCCAGTAGAGGGTATCGCCCGCAAATTCGAAGCGCCCGAAATCGCGCTCGCCATGCGGATCGACGTCCGGCCCGAACGCTTCATAATCGCGGACGGTGCGCAGCAACTCGGCGCGGCGCTGGAACCCCCGGAACAGACTGGTATCACCGATCAACTCGACGACGCCGATGGTCATGACCACCTGGTTGATGCCGGGGTTATGGATGTCCTTGCGCAGTTCGTCATTGAGACGGGCGATGGTTTCGACTCGTTGGTCTGCGGGGACGGCTTTGTCGCTATTGAGGTCGGCCATGATGTTCGACTTCCTAACCTATGTCAGACCCCGCCGATCGGGGCCTTTCGACAGCGACAGGACCGCCGGGGCATAGCGCGCCCGCGCACCCGACAGGGTCGCAACGGATGTGGAGAAGCCCGGCACCGGGCTTGCGCTGGTAAGTGCCGCGGCGAGGACGCCAAGCCAGGAAGGGACCGTCGGGTCAGCGGCGACTCAGGAAAGCCGAACGGCATGGCTGATTTTGCGATTGCCACGCTGGACGCGCGGATGAAGGCATCGCTATCCTCTCTGCCATGGCAGACACCGCACAGATCATCGCCCTTTGGCCAGGCTGGACCTCGAGCGTCGGCGTGATGCAACGACTACAGGTGCAGGTCCGGACCCAGTGCCGGCGGTGCGGCGCGCTGATGCGGGCCGATCTGGACGAGCTGGTCGCGCGCTATGGCACCCATGCGACGCTGATCGACGCTCAAGAGCGATGCCGGATGGTCGCGTGTGATGGCGCGACCTACTATCTGGCGGCACGGCGCTATGGCGGACCGTGGCGGATCATGCTCGAAGATGCCGTTTTGTGCGACGGCCTGACCGCTTGCCCGCCCGCGCTGATGGCGAACGGCCGTCCTGCGCCTGCCATCATTGGCGCCGTGCCCAAGCGCCCGATAAAGACGTGATCGCGGCAGGGATCGTTACCCGCATGGGCCGAGACCCGGTACGGGGCTTGGGGCGCAAGCCTAGAGCCCGGTCCGGGGCAACCGGAGCCGCCAGCCCCAAACCTGATATTATGGCCTGACCTACAGCCTCTTTTCAGACCTGATCAAAGATTACCGAACAGATCCACCACCACCGCATCCAGCGTCGCGAGCTAAAACTTGGTGGCCGCCGCGCACTTATGGAGCGCTAACGCTGCTCGTGAGCATCCTTGTAGGCCGCCCATGCATCTGCCGCCCGCGCAGTGCCCGCCCTCGCGAGCCATTCGCCGCGCGCAACCTCCGATAATCCATTCCACCAGGTCATTCCTTCGCGCTCGTCATCAGTCGGTTCTCGTTCGTTCGGACTGATCATAATGGCTCCCTGGATGTCAGGGGGCGGGGGCGATAGCCCCCGCCCAGGGTTTACGCGAAGGGATCATATTCGTTGATGACGGTGACGTCGCCGTCGAACTCGTCTGCGGTGATGACGGCGAACTGGTTGCCGATACCGATGACCATCGTAGCGATCATGAGAGTCTTCGAGAGGCCGAGCGCATTCAGGCGGGCGATCTTGATGTCGGTGAACATATCGAGGCTCCTTGCAAGCCGGCGGGTTCATCCCGTTCGACTGGCGCCCGAAGTGTTCGGCGAGCGGCCGCGATCACTTTTTGCCGCAGGTCAAAAGCCGTAGCGAAGCGACCGGACCCTTTACGGGTTGATCGCATTAGGCCGCACGCCGGACCAAGGATTGCGCCTCAAAGAACGGGGTGAAACCGCCGGCCCAAGGAGGGGCATGACCCACCCGGCATCTGCTACCCGTGCTTGTACCTGCCTGATATGAGGCTCATTATTGCGTCAAGAGAACCGGAGCATGGCATGGCGCCGCCGCCTGCGTCGATTGAAGCCCTGCTGGGCATTGCGCCCCATCGCCGGTAAACGCGCCTTGGCCTTACCCATTCCATCCAGGATATTACTTGATAAATGTTCTTTCTTTGTTCTATTCTGCCGCCATGCTCCGAGTCGATGAAGATAGCCTGGCCCTCCATCTCGAGGTGTCGCTTGCAACGGCCGAACCGACCCTCGTGACCGATATTCGACACGGCGACGCGGTCGCACGTCGGCGTGCGGTGGCGGAGCTGGCGCGGCATCTGGCTGTGCGTCTGCGCTGCTATGACATCCTGGCAGATGAACCTTCCGCAATGGTCGGCACCTTACCGCTTTTCCCTGACGCATGACAGGCGCCGCATCTCGGTTTGAGCACTGATGCTCGCTGCATTTCTACTCGCCGTCGCGGTCGTCCCGAGCGGACAGTCGTTCGTCTGCACGCCGGTGAGGGTGTGGGACGGTGATGGACCAATCTGGTGCCGCGAAGGACCACGGATTCGGCTCGCTGGTATAGCGGCGCGGGAGATGGACGGCTCGTGTCGCAGGGGACACCCCTGCCCGCGCGCCAGCGGCATTGCCGCGCGCGATGCGTTGGTGCGGCTGCTCGGCGGCGCGAAGGGGCGCAGCGCCACAGGCCATATTCTTGTCGTCGGCCCGAGACTTCAATGTCGGTCGAACGGCAATGCGAAAGGCGACCGCACCGGCGCCTGGTGCGCAGCGCCGGTGATCGGCGATATCAGTTGCGCCATGATTGCAATCGGCACCGCGCTGCGATGGAACCGCTATGCGGCGGGCCACTGCCGCTGAGATAAGCGAAGGACGAGATACGAGCACGCTGCCCAATATCCTTGTCCGAAATGCACCTACAGATTTCGGACATGTCAGATTTACTCTTGTCCGAAATTTGTGTATGGATTTCGGACATGTCCGACGATGTTCCCCAGCTCAAAGTCGCGATCCTGCAGCGGATCGACGCACGCGCACCCAAGGCGGTGTGGACGCCGGCCGATTTTCTCGACCTGGGCAGCCGCGATGCCGTCGATAAGACGCTGCAACGTCTGGTCGCGGCGGATATGCTGCGGCGCATCGACCGCGGGCTGTATGACAAGCCCGGGCGCAACAGCTTGACGCAGCAAAGCAGCCCGCCCGATCCGCGCGAGGTCATCGACGCGATCACCCGGCGCGACCAGATCAGGGTGCTGGTCGATGGCATGACCGCCGCCAATGATCTCGGCCTCACCAATGCGGTCCCGGCCAAGATCGTCGTCCATACTGACGCACGGCTGAAGACGATCCAGCTTGGCCACCTCACCATCAGCTTTCGGCTGACTGCGGCGAGCAAGCTCTTCTGGGCCGGGCGACCGGCGATGCGGATCGTCCAGGCCCTGCACTGGCTGCGCGACACGATGGGCGGAGATCCCCAGGACGATGCGGTGGTTCATCGCCGGCTCGCAGGCCTGCTGCACGATCCGCGGTACGGCAAGACGCTGCGCGATGATCTGGCCGATGGCATCTCGACGCTACCGGCCTGGATGCAGGCCTTCCTCAAGCCCATGCTGTTCGAGAAGGCCGCCACGTCATGATGAACCCTGCCTATGACCGCATCATCGGTGCGGACGACGCGACCCGCCTCGGCCTGTTCACCACGACCGCACAGCGCATCGGCACTACGCCCCAGAATGTCGAAAAGGATTTCTGGGTCTGCTGGACGCTCGACGCGCTGTTCAACGGCCTGCCGCCCGGCCCCCGGCTCCTGTTCAAGGGCGGCACCTCGCTATCGAAGGGATTTGGCCTGATCCAGCGCTTTTCCGAAGATATCGACGTCACCGTCTTTCGCGACGATCTCGGCCATACCGCCTCGATCGCCGAGCTCGAGGCGATGAGCGGCAAGAAGCGGCAAGCCGCGCTCGATGCGATCCACGAGGCCTGCGAGGCGCATATCCAGGGGCCATTGCAAGAGCAACTCGCCGCGCTCGTCGGCGAAGCTGCCGAGCGACTGGGCATGGCCGGCGAGCAATGGCGCATCGAACCCGATCCAGAAGATGGCCAGGCGCTCTTTCTGCGCTATCCGACGGTGACGCCGGTCGATGCCTATGTCGGGAAGGCCGTAAAGATCGAGTCCGGCGCCAAATCCGCCCTCGATCCCCACGCACTGCATACGGTACGGCCTTATCTCGAAAGCGACGTGCCCGGGATCGACCTCGCCGTCGCCAATGTCACGATCGTCCACGCGGAGCGGACCTTCTGGGACAAGGTGGTCATTCTGCACGGGCTGCGGCGCTGGTTCGAGATTCGCGGCGCCCTGCGCGGCAACGGCCAGCGCGTCTCGCGCCATTATTACGATCTCCACGAACTTTTGCAGTCGGACGCCGGCAAACGCGCGCTGGCCGATCCGGTGCTCGGCCGCGATTGCGTCGCCCATGCCCGGCTGTTCTTCAACCGGCCCGCCTACGATCTGGCAACCGCCATGCCGGGCAGTTTTGCTTTATGCCCGGAAGGCGACATGGTCGATGATCTGCGCCGCGACTATCGCGCGATGACGGGCATGATCTTCGGCGCCGCACCAGCGTTCGACGCAGTGATCGAAAGCATCGCCGCCCTCCAGAACGCACTCAACGACACCCCGACGTGACGGTCGGCCATCCATAAACCGGGCGATCAGGTGTCTCACCGCCTTCCGTTGCCCCTGATCACGAACCGATTGTACGGAAAACAGCAAAAAGGCCCGGTGGCGAACCACCGGGCCTTGGCTTGCTCTCAGAAGGGAATGTCGTCGTCGTCCACCGTGCTATCGTTGCCGTCCTTGCTGGCGGCAGCCTGCTTGGCGCGGGTGAGGAAGGTGACCTCGTCGGCGATGATCTCGACGCCGAAGCGTTCGATATTCTCGTTATCGGTCCAGCGGGTGTAGTGGATGCGACCGCGCACCATCACCTTCATCCCCTTGTCGACATATTGTTCGACGGTCTTGCCGACCCCGTTGAAGCAGGTAATCCGGTGCCATTCGGTATCTTCGATCCGACGGCCATTGTCGTCCTTGACGACCTTGCCGTTGCTGTCCCGCTTGGGGCGCGAGGTCGCAAGACTGAAGTGGGTGATCCGCGTGCCGCCCTGAGTGGTGCGGGCTTCCGGCGTGGCGCCGACGTTGCCGGCGAGGATGACGAGGTTCTGCATGTCGAGGTTCCTTTTTGGGTGCCAAAGGGACCATCCCTTCGACTGACCCCCAAAAAAGGCGGGCATGGGCGGTGCTTCCACCGAAGCGCGTCAGCGGCGCAGGGAAACCCCGATACGAGGGGTGGTGCGGGCAGCCGTGGCACACGGCAACTCGGCCCGAAGGGGAGCGGGTTGGAGGCATCGAACGCCCGACTTAGGGATTAGGTCAACAAGAAGGGCTGGTCGCTTGCGGCCCCTATGAACCCACGAACCGATCCAGAACCAACGCCGCTTATTCCCGGCAATGTGCGTCCTCGCCAGACCGCAGCCGCTCTGATCAGTGCGGTCCCCATTCTTGCTGTCGTCCGCCGTGGCGGGCTGCGGCCTGATCGGAAAAGGCGCGATGGCCACCTCGGGAAGGATTCCGAAGCAACGCCATCACCCTGCTCAGGGGTCAGCGATCCCGCGCTTGTTGCCATGTGACGACACGGATGGAGCATCGGGGTCCGCCTGCGCGATCTGCGCCCGGACAGAAACGAGGAGACGTTCGACGCATCCACAGGCGTCGACCAAATCGAACGGCGACACGCCGCCCCGGAAAAGCGCATCAATCTGGTGCCGACTATAGGCCGGCGAGAGTATCGCGGCGAGATCAGGCAATTCCTTGGGGACACCCAAAAGTCCCGTATCCGTGGCATGTGCCAAGGCCTTTTCGAGATCATGCCGTATATGAATCCGATTCCAGTCGTCCGCATATCCGGCCTGCAGCAGATAGGCTTTGAGGCCCAGTTCGATCGCAATCGCCAAAGAATGCGCCGCTCTCGCCGGCGCCATGTCCAGACTTGCCGCCGCACCGCGCGCAAAACCCGTGGCATTCTCCAGAAATGTCGCGACCAGTTCCCAATCGATGCCCCCTGCCAGGCGCGCAGCGGCATCATCGAGCGCGGCGACCGACAGGCCAAGCAGCCAGCGCGGGCCACCGATATTGCGCAGGCGGCGCAAATGCGGCGATCCCGGCTCATCCAAGTCGGCTCCAGCAGACCATCGCAACAACAATGCCGCCTTCCAGCGGCGGCCGTGCCGCTCGCGGAAGGTAAGCAGCGCGCGCAGTTCCTCATCATGCAAATCGCGCATCATCATCTCCAATCTTCATAGCTGAACGTCCCGCGGCACTGAGCCGCGCGACGCGAACACGGGCCAGGGCGCTAGAAGCTGCCCATGGCTGGATCGTAGGCGCGCAGATGCCCGATCCGCTCCGGGCCATCGGGATAAGGCGGACGCATAATCATGATCGCCGAGGCAATCGCGGCCTCGACGGTCGCGTGATGGATGGTCGGCCGGGGACCGCCGTCATAGGTAACCGGCGCGGTGAAGCCGGCATGATACCAGCGAGCAAGGCCTGGCTCGATGCGTCGTGCATAGGCAACGCCCCCTTCGCATCCGGCACGCACGCGAAGGGCGAGCGTCTGATAGCGACCAAAGTCATGACTATGGTCGCGTCGGAAAAAACGTGCGCCAAGGGGCGGGACACCATGAACGGCGACGAGCGCGGCAGCATAGCATTTGATTTCCAGGGCATTGAGCCTGGCAAAGCCGGGCGTGCGCCCGAGTTGCGCTGGATCCTCCTCATAGGGACAGGGTCCGATCTCAAAACAGGCATCCATTGCGAAAACTCCTGACAGCCCCGCCGCAATCCAGCGGGTTCGCAAGGGCATCGGCACCCTCCCCTCTCAGCCAGGTAATGTCGGCTGCGCCCGGCCACGGACGGCACAAAAAGAGGGCCGCCGGAGGACCGGCGGCCCGTGCCTTCAGGCGGCGTTTCGACCAGCAGCGGCAGGGGGGCTTCCCAGTGGTCCGCGACGATCGACGACCCGGACCCCGCGCGCCTTGGCTTCGATGACGAGCCTCTCGGTCACGCCGTTGCCCTGGAAGGCGATGACGTAGCGGGGCTTGAGCGAGAGCATCTGCTCGTTGCGACGGAAGCCCGCACGATCGCCTAGCTTGCGGTCGAGACCGAACCGCAATTGCTGGATGCCCTTCTGCTCGGCCCATGATGCCGCGAGCCGCTCGATGCCTTTCATGTCGCCGCCATGGACGAGATACATGTCTCCGACCCGGTCGCGCACCGCGTTCAGTGTTCGCAGCAGGTTGTCGGCGAAGCGCTTCGCATCCTCGTCGGACCCGAAGGTCAGTCGGCCCCCGGCGAATACCACGGGCGTTCCCTGCACCATGTTGGCGTCCCGCACCCGTTCGCGCCGCGCCCGCAGGAAAGCATTGCCATCGACGATTGCTGACGTGACGCCGAGCGAGATGCGGTTGCCGCTCGAAGGTATCCAGCTTCGGCCGGTATCGTGCAGGTAATGGGCGGCGGCGGTGTCGCGCATGATTTCGAAGGCTCCGGCCGATTCCTCGACCTTCTTGGCCAGATCAATCTTCTCCTCGAGATTTGCGGTGTTGATTTCCGAGCCGTCCTGTTCTGCGAGGAGCAGCCGGATGTCATCGGTCAGGCGGTCGATCAACCCGTGCTTCTTGGCGGCGGCGCGGTGGAAGAGATTGACCATTGCCCAGCCCAGGTCTTCGATGTCGCGTTCGAGTGCGCTGTTGTTCAAGGTTGCGAACAGGTCGCTCCAGATGGCGGTGACGGTCTGTTCGAGGGCCTCCGCCGGTGGCGGCATCATGCCGGTCAGATCTTCGGTTCGGGGTTCGAGATGGCCCAGCTCCAGAGCGGATAGGGCGGTTGCCAGCGATGTAGGCATGGGAGAAAGCCTTTCGGTGCTTGTGCCGGCGGCCCATCCGCCGGATGCGCATCCTCTGGTCCATCGGCCAAGAGGCGGCCGCACCGAGGCAAAGCCGAGGGAAACCTGCAAATCCCCGGGGTGGCGCGGGCAGCCGTGGAACACGGCAACACGGCCCGGGATTTGCGGGTTGCTGCCGACTCGCGATGGACCATATGCCGCATCCTCTGGCGGAAGGGCTCCGGGCACAGCCAAGGCGAACCTGCCCAAACATCGCTGACTACGCCACTCCGCTGAGCGTCAGGGGCGGGATCACGCGCTCCGCTTTATCGAAATAGGCAGTGATAGCCGCCAGCGAACCAAGGCTTCGGACCAACTCAGCGGAAATCATGACCTCGTCGTCGTCCGACGCAGCAAAATGCTGCACCGAACCCGATCCGTCGCAGACGACACGCTCGGGTCCAAAGCTGCCCGGCGCGCCGCCCGACCAGCGCGCATAGACGAGGCCCTGTCGTTGGCAAAAGGCTTCGATCTCGTTGAAAATGCCCCAGGCGACCTCATGCGCCACGAGATAGAGGGGTATATCGGGCTCGATGGCGTCGGAGGTGAAGGCCTCGCCTTCCCAATCGGTCCGCGCGTCATCGGAGGTGATCGCTGCAACAAGATCCGGGAGACACGCTGGGGACAGCACACCGCCGATGCGGATGGCTGCGGAAACACGATCGGCCATGACAATCTCCTTGGCTGTGGGAGGTGAAAGAAGGTGGGGATCCCGGGGCCGCGTGCGGCCCGGGGGAAGTCGTCGCGCCACCGGTCCATTGGGCGCCGCCTTTCCAGCGGCAGCGAAGCCTGCGCCTGCACGGCCGACGACGATGGCGACCGACTCATGACGATGACGCTCGCGCGGGATTGATGAGACGATAGGCCCGCCGCTTCACATGGCTGATCCGGCACAGGTCATGGGTTTGCGGGTCGCGAAACAGGGTGCCGCGCCGACCGTGGGAATTGGCGACGACGTGAAGTGTGTCGAGCGTCCGCCCGTTGCTGAACCGGATCGGCTCATCGAAGATGATGGTTTGACCGGCGCGCGGCGTCGGCCTGGCGCACTGGGCCTGACGCAGAGCAACGCGCGAACGACAGCGCGCACGCCACTCGATCGCATGCGGGTAACCGGTCGGCGTCAACAGATCGAGGATAGACTCGGGGCAGTCGGACTCACAGGGGCCGACCGTCTCGTCCATATCCTTGTAGCCGAACGAATAGCCGTCCTTCGCCGCGGGATTGTAGGAAAACAGGCACACCACCGCAAACACGGAGCGGTTGGCTTCGCCATCAAGGCGCTCGCAAGCGGCATAATAGGTCCGCAGCCCAACCACCGCCGATCGCAGCACGGCCAGTTGGTGATCCTCTCGGCTATATGTGAACTGCGCATCGAGATAAGCGCGGGGTGAGGCAAAGCCTTGCAGCCCCTGCATGGTGAGCCATCCCATGAGAAATCTCCCTGTCAGCGGGTGGAAACGGGCGGGGACAGCCTTGCCCCGAGCGTCTCGTCGATGAACTGGCTGGTCGACATGGCGTCGATGCCATCGGCTGTGATGACGATCGCCGCGCCGCCGAAACCGTCCGAACGCATGCGTGAGCAGCTATGGGCGGTCTCAATGCTGATGTGATCGAGCGTGTCGGAGCGCCGCAGGACATCCTGGAGCAGATCTATCCAGACATCGGCGGCATCGACCTCGATGATGCCAGTCGCGTCGCCTGCGGAAGCCAGAGACGAGACAAGCAGCCTTGCCGCAACGCTGTCCGCCGGCGTGTCGATCAACGCCTCGCGGATATCTGCGACATCGATCGCGAGAAAATCCTGCCGACCATGTTCGGCGAAGAGATAATATTCGCCATCAACCTCTTCATGCTCGAACATCGCGAGCAGGATCAGGCGTTCGCCGGGACTGAAGTCACCCCTTGGTATGTAGGGGAGAACCACGCTTTGAGAAAAATAGTCGGCCATGGGCTTGTCTCCTTGATAGGCCACCGGGTCGGTGACGAATGTGGCATTGGGATCGAGAGATGGATTTCAGGCGGCGAGACGTGAAATCGTGGCACCGCGACCCAGGACGTGTCGGACGCGCGCGGCGAGCACTGGAGGATCGAGCAGCTCGTTCAGCGGTGCATGGTGAAATCGACCGGCATCACGGCCGTCGATGCAGCGGTGGAACATGATCTCGCGGCCGCTCTCGAACGACTTCGGCGTTACCAGCAGGTACAGATCATCGCACCGAAGGCTGGTTTCGCCCGAGCTGCTCGGCCGACCAAGATCGGTCCCGATCCGACAGGCTCCGGCATCGAACCCCAGCTGATCGCAAAGGCGCACCAGCGCGCGACGCGACTGGAAGTGGAATGTGCGCTTGGCATCAGGCCGATCGCCAAGATCATGGCCCGCCAACAAAGCGAGCGCGGGGCGCTCGGTGATTTCGAAGATCGCAGCGGCGCAGCGGTCCTGCATCTCCGATGTATCGGGAAAAAGCCCTACTGACACGCTCGCGAGGTGGCGGATCAGAAGGTGGATGGCGGGGTCGGCAGCAACCGGTCTTCCAGCCCGCTCGCAATCGGCGACGGCGGCATTGACGGCGTGGAGCGCCGCAGCGAAACCGGTAAGCGCATCCGGGCAAAGCGCGGCGCTAAAACGATAGCTGACATCGTAGAACATGGTCGGGGTCTCCGGCAATCGAGCGCCAAGCACGCTCAACCCGCCGAAGGCCCCCTCTCCTCTTCCCGATCAGGCCGCTTCGCGCAGGGAGCCCGCGCCGTCCTGGACGGCCGTATCGAGGCCCGACGCGCGCATCAGATAACCTGCTGCATCCTCAGCGCGGGCGGCGGCGGTCATCAGTGCCCGCGCATCGCGCTTCAGGATGGTGAGCCACGATCCGATATAGGCGGCATGGTTATCGAGATGATCGACCGGCAGGCCAAGATCGGCACCGAGCAACGCGGAGGCCAGTTCAGCGACCAGTTCCTCGAACGCATAAGCGTCATCACCGAAGCGCTTGCCGAAGGTTCGGGCCAGGCGATCGGGATGGCCTGTCCAGTGCCCGGCCTCATGCGCCAGCGTTGCGGCCCATTGCGCGCGCGACGAAAATTGCGCGATGTGCGGGAGAGTGATGCTGTCGGACAGCCGATCATAAAATGCCCGGTCCCCACCATGATGTAATCGCGCGGGCAAGCGCTCGATGAACATCTGGGCACGCGGTGCAAGGATATCGTGGGGAGGTACAAGCTCGACGACAGGTGGGTGGTATTGTTCGGGAAGACCGTCGATCTGATCGGTGGAGAAAACCGCGTAGCTGCGCATGACCCGGCGCAGTTCATCCGCCGGATCACCCGATGCCGCCGCTGCACCCTTCTTGGTATAGGTCTTGTAGAAGATCGCGATCTGCGCGCGTTCTCCCTCACGGACCTGGCCCCCAAGCGCTTGCGCCTGTTTGTAGGTCATCCAATAACGCGACCGATATCCGCACGCGTCCGCTGCGAGCCAGAGCCAGAAGGTGTTGATACCGCGATAGGGCTGACCGTTGGCACGCAGTGGCCGTCCGGTTTCCGTGCCCGGATGCCATGGTCTGGCCCAAGGCCGCACGCCACCGGCGAGCTTCTCGATGATGGTCTGAGTGATGATCTCGGCGGGTGATGGCTTGGACGTTGCGCGCTGCATCGCAAATCTCCTGTCGGTTTTGAGGCAGGATCCAGCTCGGCATTCTCAAGGCCAGGGTGGATCACGGACAGAAAGGGCGGCACCTTTCGGCACCGCCCCAGTTGGCCTCGACATGTTTGCATTGCCGCTAGGCGGCCTCTTCCAGATCCTCCACGTCGTCGGCAGCGTCATCATCGCCCTCGCCACCTTCGGCGCTGCTCATATCCTCATCTTCATCGAGGAACGCCGCCGGTGAGCTCAAACGATCGGGCAGTTCAATCGCCTCGAACCGCATCGCGTCAGGGAGCCAGGCCACCGCCTTTTCCTTGATCTCCACCTCAACAATGCCCTGTCCGCCGCATAGCGACGCGCAGGCTGCCGCAAGTTCACCCTTCTTGGCATCCTTGTATCGGCCGCGAAGGATCGGACCGCCGATATCCTCGAGCGCCTGCAGCATGACGTCTTTCTTCACCCGGCCGAAGAAGTTCGCTGCGCTCGGCCGCCACCACTTCGCAACATCGATGTCGAGGACGCGGCCCAGATGATCGTGAAAGCCATTGTGCCGGCTCCCGCCGTTCACGTTGAGCGTGGGTTCGAGCGTCTGTGCGGTTGCATAGCCAAGCCAGGCTGCGCGGGACTGGTCATCGAGCATCCTGAAAGCGTCGAAGCGTGCCGTGAGCGTTGGCAAGCCAGCCCAGCTCATATCGAGGCCCTGCCGCTGTTCGTCGAGCGCGGCACTGGCGGGACTGTCGGCATCGCGAAAGGTCGAGATCGGAAACGCAGCTTCCGGGGCCTTCAGTGTCGTGTGACTGCGGACATAGCTCGTCGCATAGACGACGCCATTAGCCATGAGGAAGATGGCTAGGTCGAGTGCCAGCGTGGGGTCATTCGCAAGATGCGCCGAGAGGATTTGCCGCCGCTGGATGGCGAGTTCGTCGACCAGTGTGGCGCTGTAGCGAACCCCGGTTTCAACTGCGTCGTCCCCATTGCCGCCGCCTTCATCGGATAGCCGTTCGGTGCCCGAGGGTCCGTGGATCGGCTGCTCACTGAACAGGCGGCTGTGCACCCGAACATCGCCATCATGTCCGATATAGATGAACGTCCCCAATTGCGCGGCAACCTCGGGATCAACCCCGCTGCGATCGGTTTCGATGGCATCGAGTTCGCGCTCGATCGCCTCGATACGGTCATTGGCCGCAGTCGCCTCCTCGCTGCCGTCGATCAGTTCGCTGTCCAGCTGCGCAACCAGAGCGTCATTTTCGTCGCCGAGGGCGGCCACGCGCACCGCCTCGTCCTCCGACAAATCGCGCAAGGGGGCGTGATACTGGTGGAGCTGCCGCTCCAGATCATAAGGGACGCTGGTACCGATTACGGGCGTCACAAAGGCCAGGCCCTGCGACTTGGCGATTTCCGCCGCAGCCGCCTCCAGCTTCCTGGCGGTGAGATCGTCGATGAGGTCGAGATCCACCCAGGATTCGTCGGCTTCGGAACCGAACAAATCCCTTTCTACCCGGCCGCCCGCTTCCAGATAGGCATCACGGCCGATAAACCGCGCCTTGGCATCGGTCGCTTTCACGCTGCCATTGAGGATCGCGCGGCGGATATTATCGGGATTGCTCCCATAATAGGCATTGCGCATGCTCTCGAAGACCCGGGCTTGGCGTTCAGTATCCGGCGTCACCGCATAGGCCTGGGCGACACCAAGAGTGATATCGCCAGAGGCGAGCGCCTCGAACACGCACGGTGCCAGTTCGGCCAGACGCACACGCTGTTCGACAAAGCGGGTCGTCACGCCAAACCGCTTTGCCACATCTTCGGCATCGGCGCCCTTGTCGATGAAATGCTTGAAAGCGGTGCATTCATCCGCGGGGTTCATCGGCACACGCTGAAAGTTTTCAGCCAGACTCGCCTCGGTGGACACCGCATCGTCATCGAGCACGAGAACCTGAACCTCGTGCGCCACGGGCAGCGTACCTGCCTCGATCAGCCGCTGCAGAGCGCGGAGTCGACGGCCGCCCGCCTTGACCGAGAAATGGCCTGCCCTCTTGAGGGGAGTGACCACGAGATTTTGCAACAGGCCGTGGGCGGCGATATCAGCCGCCAGGCTATCGAGCCCGGTTTCGCGGTTGGTCTTGCGGACATTGTCCTTGGAAAGGGAGAGGTTCTTCACTTTGACAGATTGGATCACGGGATGTCTCCAGCAGAATGTCGGGCGCAAGCCTGTCACGCCCGGAGCCTGCTCATCAGGCCCACCCCCGGCGAAGCCACCTCCCCTCTCTACAACCGGTAGAGCGTTATTTAACGAAGACCGCAGGGATCGACCTCTTTCGCTGATGGTGAGGATAGGCCGTTTTCTACCCTGCAGCTTACAGGGTTCCGACGCTCGATAGTCGCCCCTCCGTTCATGCTGAACTGCGCACCCGAGTTACGGAACATCATGACAGGCGAGCTACGTTAAGAGTGGCAAAGTTTGTTGGTCGCCCCGTCTTCCAATATAGCGATTAATGCCATTCTCGATGACAAGCGCAATGTTGCCGGCGCGACACCCGATCAACCGGGAGTTTGCAAGCCAGTAATCAATCCGTCTATTTCGAAATCGGATCCCGCACCTCAAAGTGCGTCGAACATTGACACCAATTGTGCGGTGCGGATGCGTTCAAGCGTGGCTTCGAATGGCTCGGCCGGATCACCGGCGCTAATATGTTTACCGATCTTCTCGAACGCCAGACGAGCGGCGACGCGAGATACCTCCCGTCCAAGATTGACGGCGTTCGCAAGCATGTCGGGACTGTCGCAACCGCGACGCACGGCACCGGCTAACGTCGCAAGAACTGTCGGCATCACGACGGTATCGTCTTCCATCTTTCGTGCAGCGATAATGCGAGCGGGAAGGCCAGCGACGAACGCCATGTCGGAGGCCATGCGTACCGCGAAATGCCGCGCGACCTCGCATGTGCCGAGCTTGTCCGCATGCGTGCCGATGGCGAGCTCGAGCTGGTTGAGCGGCTCGCCAGCCATCCATTTCTCGAGAAGAATCCGGATCACCGGAAGGGCGTGACGTGCCTGCTCGATGCTGGACGGCAATTCCTTGTACTTCTTGCCGAACAACCCCTCGACGTCGTTTGGTCTGAGAACCTGGAGGACATATTCTGGGTTCTTCTCCAGCCACCGGAAAAGTGCTTCCACGCACTCTTTGGTATCGCCGTCAAACTTGCCCTTGTCGATCCTCTTGGCGAGGCTGGCAACGATATCGACCGGAAGTCCGGCGGACGAAGCGACCTGCCCGAGGACGGGAACTGCCTCATCCGGGGCAAGCTCGTCGCGCCGGACGAGCGCCGCGTCGATCCGGCTTTCGATCCATTTCGCCTTGCCTTCGACCCGTTTGCGATAGGCGGCGAACGAACGCCCAAGCATGGCCCGGGCCGGTAGATCCTTGTCATCGTCCGGACCGGCGGGAAGCCTCGCAAGGAGATAGTCTTCGTTGTCGCCGATATTGATCTCGTTATGAATATGATCGAGCAAGTCGGTGAGCGGATCATCAATGACGAGGCACTGGTCGGACTGCGCAAAGATCCCCTGAAGCGACATCCAGTGGTGATCGATCTTGTTGGCGCCGTCGTCGAGATCTATCACCCTGCTTGGCACGATCAGGACGAAACCCTGCCCGCTCTCGCCGGCCCGGCCCGCGCGGCCAGCGGCGTTAAGCAACTCGTGCGCATCCAGTTGCTGCATCTTGTCCTTCGTGTCGTCCCAGCGGCTGTCGCCTGCGATCAGTACGATGTCGCTGGGGAGATTCATGCCTTGGGCAACGGTCGAGGTGGCGAACAGCGCATCAAGGCCATCACGACGTTCGAACAAGGATTTATGCAGGTCTCGCTCATCCTTAAGCAACTGAGCATGATGGCTCGTGGCACCACCGATGACAGTGCCGCTGGCATCGACCTTCAAGTAACAATGCTGCGCGCCGCCCATCTCCTCCTCGACGCGCTTCCAGATCTCCTCTTCCGCATCGGTGAGCTTGATCCGCCGCTCCGGCAACAAGGCGCGGAAGGTCTTGACCGACCCTTCGGCAGCGACTGTGCTCTGGACGAAAATGAGCGTCTTAAGCCGATCGCCAGCGGCCGCGGCCGCAATTTCTGCAGCGACACGGTTGCCGTTGGGGGTGAGA
This sequence comes from Sphingomonas sp. 10B4, assembly GCF_035019905.1. Lineage (NCBI taxonomy): Bacteria > Pseudomonadati > Pseudomonadota > Alphaproteobacteria > Sphingomonadales > Sphingomonadaceae > Sphingomonas > Sphingomonas sp. 10B4. The sequence continues at coordinate 66,032 of NZ_JASJVC010000015.1, forward strand.
TACCAGTCACCGCCCTTAGAGCCCGATCCGAAACTAAGTTGAGTGGTATCAGCGGGTTAGCTTGACGCCAGCCCAAGTCATTGATTCAGGG